>CAKNAD010000148.1 GCA_929200515.1 Candidatus Gorgonimonas leptogorgiae
AAGCACTTGTTCAATCAAGAAGCCCCGTCCTTTAGGTCGGGGAGCATGTCACACAGAATATAAGTTTTTAAAGCTATCAATTTACATTATTTATAAGAGAATGTTTTTATGCAGACAAATTCAGTTACATCGACAGCAATCACTACTCAGCCTGACAATTATTCTAATAATGAATGCGTTACAAAGGGTGTTAGTATGGATCGTTTATGTAGTGATAGGTGTGTTGCTTGCTCCTTTGTAGTACCGAGCTTTTTGGTTGCTGCTGGTAGTGGAGTAGGTTTACATGCTACTGGTTATGGCGCTTGTTTTTCTGTTTTTGGTGGGTGTGCTGCCGGTCTATATTCTGGAGTGACGTGTTGTACTATTGCACAAGCCATTCAAAATTGCGTTAGACCTTGTAATAATCCATACCGAGATCATAAAGCAGATTGTCCTCATAGGGGGGTAAGAATTTAGCATTATCATTTACTGATAACTGAACTTTTTGGAATTCAAATTATCTAAATAGATTGAAAACAATCTTACGGATAATTTGAATGTACGTTATAACTTTTAATAATGCATCAGAATATGACGATTCTGTTATTCCTCTGAATCAAACAAGAACTGATAGCATTAAGCAAATAAATACATCGCCAAAAATGATACAACAGAAATGTATTAAACAAAACAATACATTTTTTGTTAGTGATAAAAAAAATTTATCAAAGAATGAAGCATTTACAGAGTTTCCTACAGTAAAATTATCAGATGGCACAATAGTAACTGATTACAGCAAAGATGCTAGTTTTGCTAGAAGAATGCAACACATGACGTTGAGTCAGGCTGAAGCTATTAGAGAGCAAGTAAATAACCATCCTACTGAATTTCCTATGCCTTGTATGGCTATTACTGCTAATAAAATAAAAAATAGCTTGCAGCAACTAAAACAGCAGTTTAGTTTAACCATACAAGAAAAACAAATATTAGAGCAAGTCATAATAGAGCTTAATGAGTTATCTCCAAAGTATCCATACCGACAATCTTTAATTTTAACTTATAAGTATTTACTGTATAAATCATTTTTAGATTTTCGCTTTCATCTAGAAGCTTTAAGTATTAATATAAAAGATCCTCTCGAGAGACAAAAGCTCTATTTAGCAAATAATGAAAATAATGAAAATAATGAAATAATGGATGTACTAAAATACTTAAGCTTTGCTTCTACAGGTAAGCCAATATCTTCTATATTTTTTTCATCATGTACTCTGAATAAAATTAACAACCTTCCATGGAATTCTCTATTAGATAACAGCATATATTTTTTAAGTGAATTATCAAAAATATATTTTAGCCTTGGAATGAATAGAAATATGAATTCAGCAGTTTTTGCGTTGTCTTCTAATGAGGTGCTTATTCCATATACAAATGAATTAAGTGTTGCATTTTTTAATAAAACTTGGTGTTTGCCATTGTGGCTTGTCGGTTGTTCTTTAGATAATCCGCTAATAATTGCAGATGGTTTGTACCTTGGAGCTAGTGCTTTTTTTGAACATGATTTGTTTCATCTGTCTACTAAATTAAGGCAATTATGTAGAAAAAGACCTTTTTTTTCATGCATATCAGAACAAATAAAACTGATATATCAAAATAAACACCTTATACATCATATTAAATTTAAAGCTATTGAATTAACAATATTTTATATGTTTCATGAAATAGGTATTAATGATATTCCGGGTGATCTAATAGCAAATTTTAAAATCGTTCTTGAAAAGTATCAACATTTACCTTTGTATAGCTTGCCTGTTGAATATGAGTTAGTATCTAGTATAGATATAAAAAAGTGTTTGCATTTTTTAATTGAATTATTTCTAAAGACAAATATAAATATTGATTTTATGACTCGGTTGTCTGCATCTGAGATAAGCATAACATCAAAACACTTGCTTGATATGGGGGTTGATTTAACCCTAGAATATTATAATATTAATTATAGTAATCCTAATTTCATCGCTGAAATTATTAACGATATTCTAGATAATAAAGCTTTGCTTATAGATAATAACTTTAATCCTAGCAAGCTAGTATTTATTATGCGTAAATATACAGAAAATATGCAAAATAAACTTAATAATAGATCTTTGGATTATTCAACTTATTCAAAACAACACAAATTAGATAAACAAGTATTATATCAATTAGCTGAAGATCGACAAAATTTAGATTTTTTAGTATGTTTTAGTGAAAGCGATAAAACATTAACTAGTAGTGAGCGTTGTAAAATTGCATGTCGAATGGCACAAAAAGGGATTGCAAATTGTTTGTAGTGATAACCTAGTAAAATTTAATAAGTATTTTACAATAAAAAACATAAAGTGTTGACTTTAAATTCTTTTGGTGTATAGTATTGAGAATACAGGTATGCTGTTATGTTTCTTTTTTATAAGGGCCTATAGCTCAGTTGGTTAGAGCAGCGGACTCATAATCCGTTGGTCCCAGGTTCGAGTCCTGGTGGGCCCACCATTCTTTATCTTCAAAAAAATTATCATCTTGCTATAATGCTTTTTATCTTTTTATATTTAACATCAATTTTATACTATTGTATACGGCTTCCTTTTAGGTGTATAAAATAGAGCATTATCATATCTAAAGCTAATAAGGATAAATTATGTTAGTAGGAAGGTTATATATCATTTCTGCACCTTCAGGAGCGGGAAAAACAAGCTTAGTTAAAGCTATGGTTGAGTCTACTCCTCATATGAGAGTTTCTGTTTCGCATACTACTAGGCCATTGCGTTTAGGAGAAAAAGATGGCGAGAATTATCATTATGTTTCTGAAGATCAATTTTTAGATCTTATCGATAACGATACCTTTATTGAATATGCTAAAGTATTTAATAACTATTATGGTACTTCAAGACAATGGGTGCATGAACAGTTAAAATCTGGAGTAGATATTATTTTAGAAATAGACTGGCAAGGTGCTCAACAAGTAAAACAAGATATGCCAGAAGCTAAATCTATTTTTATTTTACCCCCTAATTTAAATGCATTAAAACAAAGATTAATAGGCAGAGGGCAAGATCATAAAGCTGAAATAGATTATAGAATGTCTCAAGCTATATCAGAAATGTCTCATTATGTTGACTTTGATTATACTATTATTAATGATGAATTTGATTTAGCATTGCGAGATATGCAAACTATTATTAGGTCACATAGGCTATCTACAACATGGCTCTATAATCATAAAAAAACCTTAATTGACAATTTATTTGTTAATTCTTAATAAATCAAATATAAAAAATGTGTAAAAGACCATATAATATTTTGGTTATAGCTGGGTCAGATAGCTGTTCTGGTGCTGGAATTCAGGCTGATTTAAAAGCGGTAACTTTTATGGGTGGCTATTGTTGTACTGCAATAACAGCGGTAACAGCACAAAACACTGTTGGTGTAAGTAGTCTGTATTTATTACCAGTGAATATTGTTGTTAGCCAAATTAAAGCAATTATTGCTGATTTAAAAATAGACGCAATTAAAATAGGTATGCTTGGTTCTAAAGCGATTATTTCTAATGTTGCTAAAATAATTGCAACAAGCAATCTCAGTATTCCTGTGGTTGTCGACCCTGTTATGGTTGCAACTTCAGGAGATAGTCTATTAACTAAAGATGCTGTAGCTTGTCTTAAGCAGGAACTTATTCCACAGGCTACTTTGCTTACTCCTAATATTCCAGAGGCTTTAGCTTTATTAGGTGATAACTACCATTGTGACTCTGTTGCTTGTATGCATAAATTAATAAAACCGTTGTTATTTTTAGGGGCAGGTGCTGTTTTACTTAAAGGTGGGCATTTGCAAACTAAGAATCAAAAAGTTGATTTATTAGCTACTGGAGACAAAACGCATAAAGTTGTCGCTAATAATGTAAATCTTGGTGCGGAGATGCATGGTACTGGATGCACTTTAGCTTCAGCAATTACAGCTTTATTGGCACAGGGTGCTAGTTTAATAGACGCAGTATTACAAGCTAAGCAATATTTACAGCAAGTAATGATTAACGCAAAAACAACACCGAAAGGTAGCGGGAGTATAATTTTAAATCATGCATATAGCCTTAACACTGATTACAAAGTCAAATTATGACAATAACTCCATTGATTAAAGAAATATTAGATAATTTACAGCCTTATATGCATTTAAACTGCTGGGTGGTTGCGTTTAGTGGTGGTGCTGACTCTAGTGTTTTGTTGTCAGTATTAGCGCAAATTAATAAAGAATTTGCTACTCCTAAGTTGGTAGCTCTACATATTAATCATGGCTTGCAACAGCAAGCTATAGAATGGGAGCAGGTCTGTAGCCAGATATGCCAAAGTTTAAATGTAGAATTAATTATAGCTAAAGCTAATATAGACGCAAGCCAAATAAAACTATATGGGATAGAGCAAGCTGCCCGAGATTGTCGCTATCAAATATTCAATAAATACTTGCAAGCTAACGATTGCTTAATTCAGGGTCATCATAAAAATGATCAAGCAGAAACAATATTGTTGAGGCTTTGTCGTGGTACTGGTTTAGATGGTTTAGCAGGAATTCCTAGAACAAGAAAATTACATGATTCTTATTTAATACGACCAATGTTGAATATTTCTAGAAATCAAATAATTAATTATGCTAAACAAAATAATATTTGCTATATAAATGATCCAAGCAATTACGATACAAAATTTAGTAGAAATTTTATTCGGCATGAGATACTTCCTAAGTTAGAAAGTAGATGGCCTAAAATAATAGATAGGCTATCTGCTACAGCAACAGAAATAACAGAAGTAGCAGATGTCATTATGGCAAATGTAGCGCAACAGTTACAATACTGTAAGATTAATTATCAGTTACGTGGTATTAGTTTATATAGTGGGTTATCTATTACCAAGCTTAATGAATTTGAGTTAGAAGATCAGTGTAGAGTTATAAGACTATGGCTTAAAGAAAATAAAGTGTTATTACCAAGCAGAGATGCTATTAATAAAATAATTACGGAAGTTATAAACTCTAACATCGATGCAAATCCAAAAATAAAAATTGCTAATTATTTTATTAGGCGTTATTTAGATAACTTATTGTTAGTTGCTATCGATCATGCAATTGTTGCAACCGATATTCAATGGGATTGGCAAAATAAGCCGTCGATAACCATAAATAATATAATGTTAACAATGGAAGTTAGTAGTGTTGAGTCTAATTTTAATATTAATTTACCAGCTAGGCCTGTTGTTATTAAATTTAGGCATTCAATAGAGCCAAAGTTAAAATTTTTGCTTGCTGGTAGAAAATGTAGTAAGAAGTTGAAACAGTTAATGCAAGAATACAGTATACCACCTTGGCTACGAGATAGTATGCCTCTGTTGTTTGATGGCAATGAAATGATAGCTGCTCCAGGGCTATGGGTATGCAATAAATATCAAATAAAAAATCAGCAAGCTTATCAGTGTAAACTAGCGTTGGTGTAAAATTCATCAAAAAATACCGTAAACCGTAAACCCCGTTCCTTTAGATCGGGGAGCATATCACTATATTACAACTAATTAAAGGTGAAAAACTATTTTTTATTGCATGTTTCATTCAAAAGGTATATTTTAGTTGTTAATAAGGAGATCTTATTCTAATAAAAATTAAATTGTTTAATAATATAAAAATTATAATAGGTAAATAGCTCATGAAAAATAATCAAATAATATTAAAATCTTGGTTTTTTATTGTTTCTTTAATTTTTAGTTGTAAGTTAGTAGCGATAGAAGACAAAATCATAAATTATACTTGCGAGCATACTAATAAAGCATTATTCACTGAAAAAGGCAGGGCATGCTGCTATAAATTTAGCGATGATATTACTTATTTGCTTGTAGATAAATTTAAACTAGGAATAGCGAAAAATACTTCAGATAATCAAGAAGTGTTATTGCCATCTAATACTAAAGAAAACAAGCATATTGCTCTACTGGTTCCGACTAAAAAAAATTTATTGGTGGACTTTAATGACTCCACTACTTCGAAAATCACATCTAAAGATGTAGCTATAAAAGATCTTAGTTTTATAGCTGATGATTGTATTTCTTTTTTAGATTTATATAGAAATGTAACTTCAGTTTGTTCTATGAAGCATGAGTTTAAAACTTTAGATGATTCATTAGTATATTGTAGCTATATTATGTCTGAAATATTAACAGTATTAAAACAAAAGAAAACATTGCTGTTTTTACCCGTTCTTATTCCGGCAATAGCTAGTCTAGAAAAAACTAGAGAATTATTGCCTTTAGCTTATATAGACAGTATTGAACAGAGCTATAATGATCCTAATAAGATAATATTCAATCTTATAATTCTTAAGGTGAGCGATAGGGTGTCTCCAATTCAGGAGTTATCGAACGAAAGTTATTTGCATATGATAACCACTCAGATGATTCAAAATAGAGCAAGGTATCAAATAAATTTAAATACTGGAAAAGCTGTTTTTGACCTAATAACTTCTAATGATATTGAGATTAGCATTAAAGAAGATTTATTGTCTTTGCATTTTTAAAAATCACTAGTAGCTGTTTACATCAGCTTCTCTTAGAAATGATTCCATTCTAGGGCATCTATAAGATGCAGTAAACTTTTGCCAACAAGCTGTAGATGTTGGTTGTTTGATATTATACTCAGCAACTAAGTAATTTACAGTTTCTTCTATGGCTTTATTCCAATCTGGATCAATATTACTTGTAGGCTCTTTTGCTTGAGGAAAATTAATCCACTTTGATAAGCTTAATTTAGGGCAGATATATAGCTCATTATCTTGAGACATAAATAGTTCACCATTTAGGTCTAAATCTCTAAAGCGTTCGTTTACGTCATCTTTAGTGTTAAGTGTAACTTTTATACTGTAAATATATGACATAATAAGAGTGATTGATGAACAGTACTATTTGTTTGGTGGTAAGGTACTAGGATGCTATAGGTTGTATATTATATAGTGCAGGAAGTCAAGATTAATTATACCTTGTATCTGCTATGTGTATAATCAAAATTATCTTAATAATAGAAAATTGCTGATGGAATCTGTATTCTTCTTGATTTAATATAGCTTTTATGGCATAATGCACTAATAATTATTTTGTTTTAAATAGAAAAATAAAATTTGAAATACTTAAAAAATGGAGTTTTATACTGTAATTCGTTGTTTATCTAGAGACAACACGCTTTATAGTCTTTTTTATCAAAAAGTGCCTTATATCCCGCTCCTTTAGTTGCGAGATATAAGGCATAAA
>CAKNAD010000149.1 GCA_929200515.1 Candidatus Gorgonimonas leptogorgiae
ATGGCTAGTCCATCGACCACGCTGGGTTGAGAGCTAACCCTCGGGCTAACGGGGACAGTCTTTGAAAATGTAGGTCTAGTAACTAGCTTAGAAATTACCTAGCATACTTGTATGATCTAGGAAGCCACGCCCTTTAGGCCGTGGAGGATGTCATATCAAACTAATGTTTTAGACTAAGTTGCTTGTAACTATTGAAGAATATGTTTTGTAAACTCTAAGCTCAAGAAAAATATTTATATAAAATATTAGATAGTTGCTTGAAATAGGTAAAATACATAATATGATTAAATCTATCTGTATTTGTTAGCAGACATTCTTGTTCATAGTTTTTTAATATTCTGATTATAAAGCTAGCCTGCTCATGAGATGCATTTTTTAGTGCTACATTAAGAAGCATCCTTACTTTTCTAGATAGAAAGTTATAATGGTTATTTCTTTCTGTAAGTAATATATTATTTTTTAAGCATTCTATTTCTAGTAATTTTTCAGCAATTAATTCTTGTTTGTTTTTTTTTAATTGATTTAATGCGAAATATAGTAAGCTATTTGCATACATAGAGGCTATTTTATTGATATTACTTGGCTTTGGTAGTTGATTGTATTTTTTTTCTAAATCGCAAGTAATTACATCCCATTCAGTACTAATTTTTTTTCTATATTCTTCTAAGAAATAGATAAATGTATCACTTATAAGATCATCTATATCTTTAAAATAATAGGTAGTGGCAGATAACGACACCTGTGCTTCATTTGCTATTAGTCTGTGCCTTACGAATCGAGACCCTCTAGTGATCATTATATTTAAAGAAGCATTCAATATTTTTTTTATTTTAGCTTCGCTATTTTCTCTGTTGGTTTTACGACACAAGTATTTTTTTGTATTTGCTTGTTCGTAGCACCTCATTGGTCTTTTGTTATTATAAAAAACGCCAAGTTTATTATTTTTTATTATCATATTTAATTCTCCTGTTATTGGAGTGTTTTTAAAGTATATACACTTAAAAGGTAAAAAAGCAAAAAAAGTTTGCCTATGAGAGTAATAAAAAAGATATATTCATCATTAAAATACCTCTAGATGTAATCTGTGTTCTAGCAGTATTTTGTTTTGAATTAAATCTTTTTACTAAGCCCTAAAAAAATGTATATATTTTTAGTTATAAGGTATACCTGTGTTTATTGAAAGTATAATGTTAAAATAAGATTAAATAGTTATATGTGTAGTGTTGTCTTGTAGCATACTATCATAGTTTATAATAAAGCGTATAAAAGACAGATTCAACTAATAAATATTATATATTTAATATTAATCAGTAGTATTTTAATTGTTTGTCTATATTAGCTTTTAATCTGTGAGTGTATATACAGGTGGCAGATGAAATCTAGCATTTTTATCTGCTACCTGTATCGGTTAATAATAGGATTATTTTTGAGTAATGAGTGATAATATAAGATGGATAAATAATAGTCCATTTTCTAATATTTATAAAGATATTTATTTTTCTAAAGAGTATGGTGTTGAGGAATCAGAGTATGTTTTTTTGCATCACAATAAATTGAAAGATAGATTTTTACAGTTAGGGGCTAATGCAAGATTTACTATCATAGAGTCAGGTTTTGGTACGGGATTAAATTTTTTATGTACTTGGAAGTTATTTGATAGTTGTATTTCTAATGGTGCTAAGTTGCATTTTATTAGTATTGAGAAACATCCTTTAACTAAAGAGCAGTTACATTATTGCTTATCTGAGCGCAGTAGTCTTTACAAATATTATAAAAAATTTATGAAGTTTTATAATGTAGATTCTAAAACAATGCATTATCAACTCTCAGCTAATGTTTCTTTGTCTGTTTATTTTATGGATATTAGCGAAGCTATGCAACAAATCAGAGCAAGTGCTAATGCTTGGTTTTTAGATGGATTTGCTCCTGCAAAAAATCCAAAAATGTGGACGACAGATTTTTTTAATTGGATGTCTGCTCATAGCTATAAAGAAGCAACCTTTGCCACCTTTACTGCAGCACGTGTTGTACGAGATGGATTACAAAATGCTGGGTTTTCTATTATAAAATTTTCAGGTTTTAGGCATAAGCGAGATATGATATCAGGTTATATTAAAAATCCTATAAAAAAAACTAAGCCTTGGAATATTCCATTTGCTAATAGCTCTAATAAGAAAACCGTAACGATAATAGGTGCTGGATTATCTGGAATTAGTTGTGCTTATGCTTTAGCACAAAGAAACTGGAAGGTTACAGTAATTGAAGATTCTAGTAATATAGCTACAGGAACATCGGGGAATTTACAAGGGGTAATATATGCAAAGTTATCAGATCATAATAGTGCACTAAATAAATTTCTTGAAGCTGGCATGACTCATTGCGTTAATTTTTTAGATGCTTTTGGAAATAAATTATTTAATAAAACAGGAGTAATTCAAACAGCTTCAGATGAATATTCTTTTCAAAAGCAAGAAGCAATAGCAACAAAATATTTTAAGCATGCAAGTTTAATTGAATCTCAGCAATTGAGTGCGATGATAGGATTACCACTAGCAGTTGGCGGTTTGTATTTTGCTAATTGTGGTTGGGTAAATCTTGGTGACTTATGTAAAGAGTTATCTAAGCATAAAAATATTAATATAGAAACATCTAGCAAGATAACGCATATTGATCAAACTAGTGCTGGAGATTGGCACATAAGCGACGGTAGCAAAATATGGAAAGATACTACAGTAATTGTTGCTACTGGAAATTCTGCTAATGCATTTAAGAAGACTGATTATTTACCTCTTAAATCAATTCGTGGTCAAATCACCTATGCTGCCGCCACAGAACAAAGCAAAAAGTTAGCTAAATGTGTATGTTTAAATGGGTACGTTACGCCTTCTGCAATAAACTCAATGGGGCAGGAATTTCATTCTATAGGGGCGACCTTTGATTTGCATAGCTCCGTGGCGACATTATCTACAAATAGTCATAAACAAAATATTAATAAACTAAAATCATACTTTCCAGCTATGTTTGAGGCCTTAAATGGTGATGCCATGCAGTTATTAGGTGGTAGGGTAGGGTTTCGTTGTACTACTCCCGATTATTTGCCTGTTGTGGGTCCTATAGTAGAAACAGCAAAATTTATTAATAAATTTAAAAAATTAACAACAAATGCCAATGCTGAATTTAATCAGGATATGCCGTATCTATCAGGGATATATGTAAGCTCTGGTCATGGATCAAGAGGGTTAATTTCTTGTTTGTTGTCAGCTGAATTGTTAGCTAAAGTAATTAATAATGAAGATTGTATAGAGACTCAGGCATTGATAAATTCATTAAACCCAAATAGATTTTTAATAAGAGACTTAAAGAGGCGTAATTATGCATCTTCCATTTGAAGATGTGTTTTTATAATTTTACTGTGAAAAGTTTATAAAAAATGGTACCAGATCCCGGACTCGAACCGGGATGCCTGTTAAGGCATCGGATTTTGACACAATATAAGTACTTTCGTACTCTGTAGACTATATCATCAACCATGAAATAAATATATGGTTGTTGGGCGCTATTTCGCCTAGCTGCTAAACTAGGTTACTTCCTGTTATTAAGTATATGTCGCATATGCTCAGGTAGTCGTTGAACCTTCCATCTCTGATGGCTTGGCTGCTGATTAGCATAGGTATTATACCCTTAGCTTTCCAGACAATTCACCCAATTTTTCACCTGTAATTACTTACAGGGCGGACCCTTTATTTAAGACACGTATTGATCCGACGTGTCTACCAATTTCACCAATCTGGCAACTGATTACACAGTAGTGGTTATTATAACACATCATCTCTAGTAATTGTCAATTTTTTAGTATTATTTTAACTTTAATATTTTAATTAGAGGTTGCATCACGACTGATTTTACTTAAATATTTATCTATCATATAGATGCCTATATGTTCTTTTTGAACCATTAAAGATTTATCTAGTATACCTTTAATTAATTTTTCTTCTTCATGTTGTTCAGATACATACCACTGTAAAAAATTAAATGTAGTGTAATCTTTATTAGCAAGACAGTAGTCTACTAGTTCATTAATTTTTTTAGTCACATGTTTTTCATGATTATATACTTTTTCTATCATTGAATATAAATCACTAAAAGATTTAGGTGGCTCTTCTATTTTTCCAAGAATAGCCATATTTCCAGAGTCATTAATATAATTAAATAATTTATACATATGATCTAACTCTTCTTTTGAGTGTTTATAAAAAAAATTGCTACCACCATCTAAGCCTTTGTTACTACACCACGCAGAAATTTGTAGATACATATTAGAAGAATAGAATTCTAGATTTACCTGATCATTTAGCATTTTACTTATTTTTTCTGATAGCATGTTATTCTCCTTTATATTAATAATTATGAAAGATTATAAACAAGTAGTATTCACTTGTTATTTGATAATACAAGTAATAAGTATTAATTGTCAACAGCACGCATTAGATAGTACTTAGCTATACTTGCAACTAAAAAAGTATACTTAAATAATGTTTAACAAAAAAAATGAATTATAGCTGAACTATTATTTCTATGTGATGTCTATATATTTTTTTACATAACTATCATATTATAGTCTTACAAGGTATATATGGAAACAAGAGGCAAAATAAATTCTTCTAGTAGTACTAATGTTTTTCAATATAATTCTACAAAAAAAGAAACAAAAAAGACGGTGAATTTTTGCGTAAAATCATCTAAGCGTATTACTGGAGAAACAACAGAACAAAGACGACCTAGAAGTATTAGAGTCATGTCTGATCATCAAATTGTAATAGCAGCAATAAACTCCCATGATAACGCAGTTGTCCAAGAGTTTTTACAAGGGAGGAAGTATGGCGTTAATGCTAGAGAAATTGGCAACAATAATACTGGTTGTCATCTTGCGGTATTAGCAAATAATAAAGAGGCAATAAAAATATTTTATGAGAATGAAGCTAATATAAATGAAGTAAATGCTAACGACTATACTCCACTTATGTTAGCAATTAAACTCAATGCAGATATAGAGCTGATAAAAGTTTTACTTGAATGCAATGCAGATATAAATAAATTAACATATGATCATCAGAGTGCTTTAACTTTTGCTATACAACAAGAAAATCAAGATTTTGTTCATGAGTTAGTACAAAATGGCGCTGATATTAACTTTAAAGGTAAAAATGGCTATACTCCATTGCATTATGCAATAGAAACTGAAAATCTAGAAGTAATAAAGCTTTTAATTTGTAAAGATAATATTAATCAACAAGATTATCGAGGATGCACCCCAATACACCTAGCTATTCGGCAAAAAGGCGACAATTGTATATATATAATAGAGTCACTGATAAAAAACAATGCAAATATTGAAATAGCAGATAATACTGGCAAAACTCCTTTACATTACGCATATATATTTACAAATATAGATGCGGTTTATTATTTAATCAGCCAAAATGCTGATAGAAACGCAGTAGATAATTATAAGTCTACTATCCTTCATTTTTTAGCAAGAAATCCTAATTATCAAAAGATGAAATCGTTAGAAGATATAGCACTTTATGGGATAGATATAGATATTATTGATAATCAAAAGAATACACCTTTATATTATGCTATAACACAAAAAAACTTTGCTTTTATTAATAAGTTATTAAGTTTAGGAGCTAATATGTTTTTTATACCGCCGGAAAGTTACAGTTGTTTAGAGCTTATTCTATTGGAGTTAAATGATAAAATTAAAAAGGATCTTAAAGCTTCTAAAAATATTAAAGATGATATTATTAGTCAAACTATATTAGCATGCCTAAACAATACAAATGAAAAAGGGAAAGAGAGATACAACCATACTCAATCAGTTGCTCGCATAGCCATTATTCATAATTTAAAAGAACTATTAACTTGGCTATACAACAAATTTCCTAAATTTTCTGATGCGTTTAAATTTGATCCTATAAGTAAAGATAATCTAGGTTGTTATCCACTTCATATTGCAGCTGAACGCAATAGTTTAGATGCGGTTAAAGTGTTATTAAATCATGTAGTTGATGTTAATGTTATAGATCAAAATGGTAAAACAGCCATACACCATGCTGTTGAGTGCAAAAAAAGTACAACAAGCTGTGAACTTATTCAGTTATTAATAAAAAGACGGGTTAATATTAATGTACAAGATTGTTTAGGGAACACAGCTTTGTTTTATGCTGCTAAAAAGAAAAACTTTCAGGTTATTCAAACTTTATTAGATGCAAACGCAAATGTTTTTCGTCAAAATAGTAATAAGATAAATGATTTAGAATTTATTCTTAAAATAATTGAAGCTGAAATTATAGGGGCTAACAAGGAATCAGCGGATATAATAACTAATATTTTAAAGCAAGTTGTAGCTTTAAATCCGCAGTATAAATTAATTAATTTAGTAATAAAGCATGATTGCTGTAATATATTAAAAAAAATAATAGCACTATTTAAAGCAAACATAATACAAATTGATCTTAATCAACCAGATGATAAAGGCAACACAGCATTACATCATGCGATTTTTAATAAAAATGAAAATATAGCTAAAGTTTTACTATTAGAAGCAATAAATAGAGATGCTAAAAATCATATCGGTATGACAGCTATCCACTATGCATCACAAACTAGACAAGATGTAAAACTTGTTAAACTATTATTGGATTGTTGTGCTAACGCTTGTATTGAAGATAATAAAAAATATACGCCTCTATACTATGCAATTAAGGGTAATAATATTGAAGCAATTCAATTATTAATAGATGCTGGAAGTGATGTAAATATTAAAGATGACAATGATAATACTCCTTTACATACTGCGGTTACGTTTGCTAGTGAAGATGCTGTGAAATTATTGCTAAATAGAGGTGCTGATGTTTCTCTTGCAAACAAGAGAGGACAAAATCCTTTTCATCAGGCTATTGATTTAAGATTTAAAGGTGTAATAAAAATTTTATATGATAATGGACAAGATAAGTTATTTATTAAAGATGATCATGGTAGAGATTATCTAAGCAAGATTATAAACCTTTTATAGCTTAAGATTAAAAAAATTTAAGGATGTAAATATGCCAGAAATAAATGATGTTTGGCTTGATCATGTGCGACAATATCAAGAAGAAAGAGCTTCAATACAAAAAAAAGCTAAGTGCTATTATTTTGCATCTAGAGCATTAGGTGTTTGTACTACCGTGGCAAGTTCTTTGTTGATAGGT
>CAKNAD010000150.1 GCA_929200515.1 Candidatus Gorgonimonas leptogorgiae
AATTCTATTCATAAAAATGATCATAACTAATTTAAATTTAAAAAGCTAGCATTTTAATTCACGACCTGTATAGTCCTTTTAGCTAAATATGGTATTTTCGCAAAACGTTTCTTAACGTGCTTTATTAGTTTTAGGTAACTCAATATAGCTTGCATAAAAAAACACACTAATTTAAAATTAGCTCATTATTACATAAAAAGTTTGCAAAAAATAGTTTTTTTATTATTCTATAAAAACCCTATTTTTATAGAGTTTTATTGTTAAGCAGAAATTGCTGATATTATACCATATTTTTGACAGATACTAGAGATTTGTTTTTCTTATTCAACCAAGCCTTCTTGTAAGTAGAAAGTATCATAAGCCAATCTTAATTTAATCAAGGAAGAATTAAAATGAGTAATGTATCATTGCCAACTTCTATTCTAAATATAGATAACCCACAAACTATACATAATAATCCTATTGTAGAGGGTAATGTAAAGAAAGATAATTTTCTATTTCATTCTCTAGGTGAAGAATTAATTAAAATCGATGTAAACAAATTTCTAAATGAAAGACATATTGTTATTTGCAATCAAAATACAAAGCAAGTTTTGTCCGATTTTTTAAAAATTGCAGGCGAAATGTTTGCTAGTAAATTAGACATTTATATTACTGAAAAAAAAGAAGTTCAAACACTAACAAAATTAAATATCCCTAGTAATTTTAGTATATTGCACACAACTTTAAATAGTGAAAATGAAAACCACTTTTTAATAGTGCCTGACCATTTATTATCAAAAATAACCAATCAAACATATCATATTAATTATGATATGTTAGAGGGGTTTAGCGAAAGTAAAATCTTACATGATATTATTGAATTTGATAATAAACATAACTCAGTATTAGGAGACCAATTTATTTTTTCAATAGCCAAGAAAAAGATATATGAAAATATTAAAATAATTTTAAACAAACATAATTCTATAGTTGGTTTTCAACAACAATATGATAAATGTAAAACATTAATTTTAGAAAACCAACATCTATTAGCAAAAGAAAAAATTGATGAGCTAAATTTTCTTAATGACTTTATTAAAGTTTATATTTCAGGATTGTTAGAATTGAAAATTCAACTTTATTTACTAGATCAACATGAAATAGAAATTACTGATGAACCCATAGAAATATTTTTTTATGGTGATTTAGAAGGATATGAAGATGAACACAATGCAAAAAAACAATCACTAGTAGATGCAATAAAAAAATTACAGAATCAAGAATTTTGGGTCTGTAATAGTAAAGCGCAAACTTTATCAGACATGCTTAATAGTATTGTAAATAGTGCTAAAACAGTTAAAAACAGCTTAAATAATAAGGAATTTACAGCTGATATTATATTACAAAAAATGATAAATGAAGATCTTTTTACCGAAACTAATGTAACTAATATAACCAAGAGTTTCGGAAGTTTATCAAATTTTCTATTAAATACTCAGCTTAAATTTGGCAAAGAACCAATACAAGCTAATGATAAGATTGAATACCTTGCAATGGCAACGTTACAAGCTATATCTACAATACCAGAACATTCACAGAATGAATTTACAGAGTCACAATCTTTACTCGATGCTAAAGCTATACGAGAGTATTCAGAAAATGAAGCTAGTATCCATTATAGCAGTATTTCTAGTAGTAAAACTGTTTTTGAAAATGCTAATAATTGTCTTGTAGCAATTAATAAAAGCTCCTCTGCTGCTGAACTAACACAAGCGTTGCAAACAGCTCAAGAAAATGGATACCTATTATATAGACTAATATTTGGATGTAAAGAGTTCGAGTACCTTAATAGTGAATTATCACCTCCTCGCCCTGCTAGCTTAGTTCATGGCTCTATGAGACTTGTTTGTTCTGGTAAAAAAATACTTCCTGGTGAGGATATACATATATTTTTGATATTTAATACAAAAACCTTATATAGTTTTAAACGCGATATTTGGTCTAGTGAAGAGTTTGATCCTGATAATTTGATTTCTAAATGTCATCCTGATAGACAGTCTCTGCTTAATAAATTAATTGAATTGGAAGCACGGAAATGCAATCTATACAAACCTTGGACCTCAGGTCATTTAAACCCAGATGGCACCTATAGCCTACAGAAATTAAAAGACCACTCCGACCCTCGTGTCCCAAAACATTCAGAACTAATTATGGATAGTTATACTAAAAATGACATCGTTGCTTACGTTGTACGAACAACTGATGATAGGGAGATGTCTACTATTTTTCAAGAGAAAATAAACTACGAAAATAATTTAAGGCTTGGTAAAAAATTGCCATTAGTTATTTATGATGAATCAACAGGAGGTTTTGAAGTATTTATTGAAAAAAATATAAATTCTGTATTGGAACAAATTATAAATAATGAAAAAAAGCTACCTTTTATAAGTAAGTTACTAAATATAGATAATAATACTTTAAATGAGTCTATAAAATTACTACCTTTTACTAATCAATTTAATATTCTATCTCGTATTAATTTTGATGATTTAATAAATTTAATGCATCATCCTGCACAAAATATATATAGCTTACGTGACCAACTTTATAGCTTCATTACCAAAGTTGATGAAACTGCTAACGTTGAACTGTTAAGGGAATTGATAAGTTACGGTGCTAATATTAATCAGATATTTTTACATGGAGGTAAATTTTCATTTGTTGCAGATATACTACTTTCATTGGAAATTGATAGAACTACTAAACAAAAAAATTTAGATAATATTTTTTTCCAACGTTTAGAATTATTTACTGAGCTACTTACATGTGGCGGCACATTCTTAGGAGAAGCTTTAAACTCAAGGTTTTTTAATAGTAAAGCCTACCCATATTTTTTAAATGTTTGTGTTGACTTTGGTATTCCTCTTAATAATATCGAATGCTCCTATTTATTAATATCTGCAAATGACCAAGATGCTGAATTTGGCAATATTATTGCTTTGAATCAAAAAATGCAAGCAAAAACATTTGATGAAATTCAACACGAGTTGTTATCTTTTTTTGAATTACCTGAAAAAATGATAAAAACATCTTCACAATATGAAGCTGGATTATTGATTTTATTCGCTTATGGTGCAAACCCTAATTTAATTAAAAATCAAATATTTAAAACAGTATATTTCCGGCAAGGAGATAGCTTTTATAAGAAAGCATTTGATGATGAAGTATCACAAAATACAATAATTGATAAAATTATAGATCTATGGGCAAATAGAGAAAATGAGCCACTTTATATAAATTGGTTTGAAAAAGTATGCAAAGCAACACAAAATATGCACTCAGAAAGGCAATTTTTAGGAATATCTGATGCAAAATTAGCAGAATCACAAGAAAAATATACTTATTATCAAAGCAAGATAAACACTGATTTTTTAATAACTGAATTTAATCAGCCCCCATATCTTAATGACGTTCGAGATATTAACCAAACCATGAATACACTGTTAGTGCATTACTATAAACGTTATTCTATTGACAAAATACACGATAGCATTAAAGCAAAAAGCTCTTATACCCTGTGGAAACCACCCCATTATTTAGTTAAAACTTTAAGATGTTATAACACAGTATCTTGGTTTTCTGAACTCTTGCAAATATTTAAACTGCTATCTTTGACGGCGGAAGAAATAAACCTTATTAAATTAGCGACATTATATTTTGATCTAACTTATGGCGACTGCGAGAAACAAAAAAACAATATTCAGGCAGCTATTCATTTTAAAAGAGATTTAAAAGATAATTTTTCACATGAATTATTAGATAAAATAACTTCAGTTATGCTTGATAATAAAGATGATACCCAAAATGAAAAAGGGTATGTGTATAGAAATATACTTTTGTTTGCTCAACTCCTCGATGCAAGATGCTGCATGGGTGTAACCGATAATATCTATAACAACAATAACGTAAATACCTGCTTTCAAAATATAATACATGGGTTAGCTAAATATTTAGACAAAACCTCTATTGTAACCTCTGATTTATTTGTAAGCTCCCTTGTAGCCGCTATAGATTTTTCTATTGATATAATAGAAGTTACTGGAAATAATATTTCTGATTACCGAAATAAAGGCTGTTATTTTTCTAGAAATGACTTATTAAAATCTGGTTATAGTGACAACATACAAGCACTATTTAGGCAACAAGATAATAGCATAAAACTATTTTATAATATACTAGCTGATATGTCTCGTAGGGCAATAGCTCATGAAGTAGGGATTTATACTTGTTATACTCAAAATCATGAGAGATGTAACCCAGATATTTTTGAAGGAATTACTCATGGCATTCATTCTAGCATGGAATTATCACAGGTTAACTTACCAAGTGAGATGAGTCATTTAGAACAAGCACTATATAAGGATAAACCTGAATTTATAAGAGAGGAAATAATGCTTGAAATTCTCCAGGAGCAACAAAGATTAATTAGTGAAGGAATTAAAATTCAGGGTACGTTAACCCAAGCTACTTTAGCTTCAGATAAAGGGCGTGCATCTCTTTATAAACGAGGCATTATAGTAGATAAAGAAGAACATCACATAGTTGATAAAGAATCAAGGGACAAAAAAATTACAAGATTAGTTGCCAAGCAGGTAAGACCATAATAATTATATGGTTCTTTTTATCTCATCAAAGTTTGCTTAATCGGGAATTGCTGTATTTACGCCATTTTGCTTGTTTTTCATGGCCGACTATGTATAATAGTCTTTATATTTAAACCAACCTATGTAATTGCAAGTGCTATAAGTCTAACGACTTGTAGCACCAAATTAAAAACAAGTTTTATCTTTTAATATATATAAGGAAATAATATGGAAACCAATATTGGTAATAATATTAAGAAAAATTCAATTAATTCACACATCAAAAAACCAGAAAAAACAGAAAAAAAAAAAACTAGATATTATAACAGTAAAAATGTTAACGTTGTTGCGATCACTAATAGAGGAAAAAGTTTTTGGGATATGTCTTTAACTCAAAAGTTTGTTTTTTTTCTTGGTATTTTTTCTGGTGCAAGTAGCAGTAATGTAATGCAAAAAAATGTAAAACAATGTGATATAAGCTGTAAAGTTAAAGCTTCACCTTCGTCTTTACCTAAAGTTACTAATAATCCAAATACAGAAATTTGTAATCAATTTAGTTTTTTAGAACAAGTAGGGCCACATAAATTGATGCCTATTATGCCCTTAAAAGAATCTGATAAATTCGTTATGGGATTTGGAATTCAAAAACGTACCTTTATTGAAATGTCTAAAAAATTTTCTGATATTGGAAAAGATTTATATTGTCTTCATGATATATACGACATTGTAAAAGAATCTCAATACTATATTCGATCACAATGTAAAATACTTCATGCAACTCTTTATGATCAAAAAAAAGATAGATTTGAAAAACAATGCTACCAATTAAATCTAGGAGAATGCATGACCGACATAATTAACGGATTAGAAGTATATGAAAGTGCTTTAACTGAAATTATTAGGCTATCTGAAGATGGTTATCAAATACCAGATAAACTAGAACAAATGATAATACATTTAGCACAAAGGCATGAGATTTATGTGGGAAAAGCATTTTATGGTTTTAAAAATAAGATTAATTCATTTTATGCTGAACTAAAACGTATGTCACTATTAGTAGAGCCTAGTGAAGAGAAAGAATTTCGGTTTCATCAGCAAAAATTACTTGCTATTCTAGATAAACATAAAGCGGTCTATGCAAAATGCAAAACAAGAGAAAATATTGCTTATTGGAAAGAGAAATGTATGGCAGATCAACAGTTACAATTAGAAATGAATTCATGCTTTATTGATGAATATCTATCTAATTCCGAAAAACTATTATATGAAGTGCAAAAATATAGATCACAGATAAATTACTTAAATGAAGAAAGATATATTGATAGAATAAAAAAATATTTTTATGGTATTTTTTCTAGATTATCAAGTATGCTAGTGTACACACCAAGCATTCTAGTATATTATCTATATGCAAGAGCATCTTCATTAGTAGATCTAGTTGTTGAAAAAAGCATCAAATCAATTTTAGAAAAAATTAAAATAGAAAAAATAGAAAATTTTGATCAAGAAATAATGCAATGTGAACGAGCACAAGAGACAAAAAATAAATCTAAGGCACAAAAAATAAAAATGCCAGCTAATTGGAATATACCTATATTACAACCTTTTACAGAATTGAAAAAAACTGTAAAAAAATCTGAAAGTAAAAAAACAGATGTCATGGAGACTACTAATGATTCTGAAGTTACTAATACGCACAATATTAATACTGCAAAGGATGTATATCTAGATACTACTGTACATGATGATATATCTATGGATCCTTGGGGCGTGGGTATATTTCTTGATAGCGTTAAGCCCATATATCTTAATAGTAAGGTAGTAGGGTATGCATATTTTGATCCTAATATATTAGATAGTAAGTTCACGTATCAAGATATAGTAAAAATGCAACAAATATATGAAAATGGTCGTATGGCACCTCATGTTAAAAATGCTACTGGTTATAAAGTATTTAAATACAAAAAACAACAAATATGGGAATTTAAAATTGCGGGTAAAAATCGACTTTATGGTGTGCCGATAAATGCAGATAATAAAAAAACAGGAGAAAAAATAGCTCCTTTGATTATTTTTGATATATCTTTAAGAAAAAAATTAGGTGGTAATGACTAATAGATGTTTATCTTGCGACTGCAAATACGATTTTTTACTGTAATTAGTTGGATTTAATCTGATCAGCAATTCCCGATTAATTACAAAAACCTATAAGTCTCAAGCTTGGGTAGTATTTTATATGTTTTACCTGAAAAATCAAGAAAAAACTAACACAAGGTAAAATCTTATAAGCTACAACGGTATGAAAGATATTAAAAATATTAACCGCACACATTTTGCTATCTGGAAATACTGCAATATTCCTGCACTAGCTCGCCTTGAGCTTAACATTTTTTCTTAGATCTTAAAACATACATTTTCATCTGCTAGTTGTATCTAGTGTAAAAAATATTAAAGTTTAAAGTCTTTTTTTCAAATAAAAATTTCTATTTCTGTATTTTTTAACGTCATAGTGTGAATTATAAAAGTTATTAATACGTAAATTCTACTATAATTGATTATTTAGTAGTGAATTTATTTTTCACTTGCAGATAAATAAATTCTGTTCATAAAAATGATCATAACTAA
>CAKNAD010000151.1 GCA_929200515.1 Candidatus Gorgonimonas leptogorgiae
GATTAAAGTCAAATTTATCTGTCATATGTTTTACCTCATAAAGAGTTATAGTTTAGCATATGACACAGATTTGTGAACACTACCGTCATAAAACTTCTAAACTTGCTCCGTCCGGTCCTAGACAACAAGTCATAAGCGTGAAGGTAATGAACTGCCACCGTATAACTGAAACAAGGTTTTCACTTGCACTATCTCTCTTTGTTCGTGGTTTTTCAAAAAGAATACCTGTAACACCCTCACCTAGAATACTCTAATATTTTCCTAAGCACCAACTGCAACTATTATACATTTAGACCTTGGAAGATGATCCGCCTTAGTATTATAAATATTCTTTATTTCATCAACTTTTATTCTGCTATCAGAACCACTATTATTGTTTTCATTTTCTATTTTTTTTGTTTTTTCTTTTGCTCTCAAAGCTTCACTCTCTTTTTCTTTAGCCACCCTTTCAGCTTCTCTTGCAGATTCTTTTTCGCTTTTCTTTTTTGCTATCTTCTCTAATTCATCTTTCAAAACTGTATTAGCTACCTCGTTAACCATAAGACTAGCTCTTTCGGTTGCCTGTTTAACATGATCTTTCATGCATTCTTCTTGATGTTTTATTTGATCTTTAACCTTCCTATTTACTTCTTCATGTAGTTTATCTCTTTGTGGCTTCATTGTTTCTTCTATTTTATCTTCTAGGTGTTTTGCTATTTTTGCTGCTGCCATAGCTCCTACTCCATCCATTGCTTGTGCTCGTATAGATGGCTCTGTTCGTGATTGCATCTTATTAAACATTCTGTTAGTTATTTCTTTCAATGCATTATCGTTAATTGCTTGTTGCTTCTCTTTGAACTTATCAGTAATATCATTTTGTAATTTATCAGTGATTGTTTTATATTGATGTGTAGCTTGTTCTTGTAGTTTATTATATATAGCGTTTTTATCAGTATGCATTTTTGTTCTGATATCAGGTGTAATTTCTGCTAATAACTTAGATTTTATATCTTTATTGATACTATTAATCAGATTATCGTTAGATCTAGTAGCATCTAACTGCAAGTCTCCTGCTTGCTCAATTAAATCCCCATGGATATTGAAAAATTCATTACAAGTTTCTGATACTAAATTACGTAATTGTTTAGGGAAAGAGGTATCTATTGATATCCTAGGATTATTCATATGTTTATTACATATTTTTGCTATAGCTGTATTCCAATTACTTCTAGCAATTTGTTCCATTTCATCAACAAATTGTTGTTTTATAGATAATTGTTTATAATATCGCATCATACCAAAAGCGTCGTTTTGTCTTGTTATTGCTGCATTTATAATAGGCGATCTTGTAGGAGTTGCTAGTTGATAAGTTTCTTGTTGTTGCATATTATTTAATAATTTAGATATCGCCATAACTGGCATGTTAGAAGTTTCTTTAGAAAAAGCTAATAATTTAACTACGTCATTTAACTCATCGTTACTACTAACATGCATATTGTTTAATATTTTTTGTTGTAATTGTGGTTTTTTTACTAATTGTTCTAAATACCTTGCTGGAATTTCAAGGTTATCTGTTTTAGAAGTAGCATCTATCATATTATTTAAAAATTGTTGTTCTTTTATGTTTAATATATTTGGTTCATTATTATAAACAGCTTTTGGTTTTTTATTATGTACTAAAACTTTTTTATAGTCGTTTAACTCTTTAGCAACTTCATCTGTTTTACTTGCAAATTTTCCATCTCTAGGAGTATCTAAATGTACAATATTTCTAACTTTTATATTATTTGAATTATCTAATTCTTTTAAGATACTGTATCTTAATACCTTAGGAATATCTACACTACCTGATAAAATACCACCGCCTGTAAACATATCGACAGTTTTTTTAATATGATCTTCATCTGTTAAGCTATTTATTAATGATGAAATATGATAAGTGTATACACCCATTTCCATAGGACATTTGTCTAAAATGCTTAGTTCATTATCAATTAACCTTCGTCTTACTGATTTTATTTTATTAAAAATTAAATTATCATGGCCATGGTATGATAAATTTGTAAAAACTTTAAAATAGTTATTGGAAGTCTCATGTTTATTTACCGTTGTTTTAAATAAAAACGAATCTTTGTCTAAGTCATCTACCATGTTTGCAACTTGCTGATGTTTATCTTTTACAAAACAATCTACAACATTCCACCATGAACCAATAACATATTCTGGAACATGCATGCCTTTAAGATGATTTTCTCGTATAACTGGAATTAATTTAAATAAATCATCCTTAGTTGCTGCACTAGTAGTATCTGAAGCTGCTATTTCTCCTAATAAATCTAAGCAATGACAAGCAGTTCTATAGTCTGTAGTAGCGAAGCTTTTATCAATTAAATTTTTATTTTTAATTAAAGCATATACTTTATCATAGTCGTTTTTCAACTGAGCAAAATGATAAAACATCTGTGGCATAGCGACAAATGTATCATTTGGAGTATTGATGACGTCTTTATATAAAGATGTGGTATGATCAAACTCAGATTTTAAATTATCAGATAAATCTACTGCATCTACCGCATCTACGGCATCTTTTGTATCTACGGAAGCAACTTCTGTGGCATCATTGGTGGCTGCAGTTTTATCTGTATCTTGAGCTTGAGATGCCTCTTGTGTATTTTTTTCGGTGCTTGGTGCTTTTCGAGTAGTATTAGATGCACCTGATTTTTCTTTTTGTTTGGTTCTTTTCACCTTTTTACTAGAGGAAGTAGAAGCACTAGCTTGGGCTGTTGGTTGATTATTAGAACTAGATGTTGCTAATATTGCATCACTGTTTTCACGATCTCGTCTGAATTGTTTTACTAAATCACTGCCTAATACATCATCTTTTATATCCTTTGAATTACTGTTTGCCAAAAAACGACATTTAGCACCTTGAGGATTAATAAGTTGTTTTATACAATCGCGTAATTTTATTGTTTGTATACCATGTCCTGGTTCGTTTAATTGAAGCTGTACATAATCATCCATCTGCATGCCTTTACCACTTTTTGTAATCAAATCTTTTGCCTTATCCAACTTATGCTCTTGGTTTTTAATTAATATATTTTCTTGGTGTTGCCGCTGCATATCAATAGCACGCTGATACTCTCGATTTTTGATACCTTCATAGTTATTTTTCAGAGTAATTGGATTAGCTTCTCTTAATTTAGTTTTATTTTTTGCCCTCATTATTGTTGTCTCGGCATTGTTTATACTAGGTCGGTATTTTATTTGTACGTTATTATCGAGTAGTTTACTTTCTAATACATCTTTAAATTTTTCAGATACATTTTGGTCCCTTATAAATGCGTCTACTAGTTGTTGTTTGTCTTCTCTTTTAAAACCATCTTGTGAAATAAGATTAGATACTTTTGTTGCATAAAACACTGCTACTCGAGGGTCTGTTTTTTTTGTTTGTAAATTATCTTTAATATTTTGTATAACCCCTGATTGTTTTAATATATTAATTACATCACTTATCGAGTTAGGCTTTGCTAATTTAGCTACCATATCTAACATATTTCCATGTATTACACCACTATTATAGTCTATATAACACTTAGATAGTTTATCTATATTCTTATCATTATTTACTAAGGACTTAGTTACATCTTCGCTATAACCATTAGAAGCAAGATAACCAAGAGTTTTATTTACTTCATTAAACAACCCCACGGTATCTTTATTGAATGGTACTTTATTTATTACATATGCACACCGTTTTAGAACACTATCTGCATGTTGTTTAATGAGATGGATATCCCCTAGTTGAGTGTTTAATATTTCAAAATATCTCTTTGTATCTGATATACTGTTTAGTTGATAACCCTCTAAAACTTGTATAAAGTGATTTCGTTGATATAAGGGACATTGCGTTGTATCTTCTATTCTTGTATCGTTTACTATAGTTGCACTAGTATCAGGTTTAACCGTTGCTTTAGGGCTTGATGATGATAAGGCAATAGCATCTGCATTACGGTTTGCTACAACAGGATGATCGCTTAATTTATTAGTAGATGATACTTTTATTGGCTTATCAGTATCATCTGTAGTACTTTTTTTATCTGTATCTGCAACTTTAGCCTTTTGTGTCTTTTTGTCAGCTATTTGTGCTTGTTTGGCAGTATTAGTAGCTTCTGATTTTTCTTTTTTTTCAGATCTTTGCCTCTGGCTACTAGAATTAGAAGCACTAGCTGGTACTTTTAATTGCTTATTAGAACTAGGAATTTCTGATGTTGTATTGCGTCTTGTTATGCTAGGATTAGCAAACTTATCTAACTCCTGCTCTTGATTGTTACTTGATATATCTCTTTGGTGTTTCTTCTGAGCAGAAATAGCTTCAAGATACCTTTGATTTTCGATATTCTCAGAGTTCTGTTGCAGAGTAATTGGATTAGCTTCTTCTAATTTAGGCTTATATCTTGCTTGCATTATTATTGCATCGCCATTATTTGTGTTCCTTCGATATTTTATGTCTACGCTATTATCTAATAATTTACTCTCTAATACATCTTTAAATTTTACAGATACATTGGGATCCTTGATGAATATATCTAATATGTCTTGTTTGTCTCTTGGTTGAAGATAGCCCTGTGAAATAAAATCAGATATTCTTGTAGCATAAAATATTGCTTTTCTAGCCTCTGTATTTTTTGTTTGCAAATCATCTCTAATATTTTTTAAAAGATGTGAGTTTTTTAATACATAAGTTGCATCATCTATCCTGTTATTTTTTGCTAATTTATTTAGCAGACCTAACATATTGCCATGTATTGCACCATTATTAACATTTTGATAATAGCCAGCTAGTTTATCTAGATTGTTACTCTGGCTTACTAATAATTTACCTACATCTTCGCTATAATCAGAAGCAAGATAAGTAAGAGTCTTATTTATTTCATAAAATAATTTTCTAGTTTTTTCATTTAATCGCACATTAGCTATTATCTCTTTACATTCGTTTAGAATACTTTTTGCATGTTGTTTAGTGGGGTATATATATACGAGTTGACCATTTAATGTTTGATAATCTTGAAAATATTTATCTATATTTGCTATGCTGTTTGTTTTTAAATTATCTAAAGCTTTTATAAAACCATTTTTTTTGTATAAGTCACATGGCTCTATGTCTTGTGGTATAGTTGTACGAGTATAATTTTTAGTTAATGGTGCTTGCTCTTGCTTTTGCATCTGATCTGCTGTTGTCTTATTTTTAGTACTAAGTTTTTGTTTTAACTTTTTTTTAAGATTTTCATTAGATATTTCATCTGTAACTTTAGCCGTAGTAGGTGTTTTAGGCTCCGCAGTATTCGGAATGTCTCCTTGTTTATTTAAAGCTGTTTCTTTAGCTTCATCCGTGTCTACTGCTTGAGATCCCTTGTGTATATCATTTTTGCTATCTTGTCCTTGATTGTTAGCATTAGTAATAGTTGATTTTCCATGAGTATCAGGGCTTTGCAACTGTCTACTAGAATTAGAAGCATCAGCTTGTATTTTTGGTTGATCATTAGAATTAGATATTACTACTTTGTTGTCATTTAGCTTAGCACGGTTACTCTGATTACTATTACTCGTATTAGTATTAGAGGCAATAGTATTCACATTACTTTTTCTTACGACAGAAGGCGTTGCTTTTGTAATTTCATCTGAAGCTGTTAGTACGCGCTTTTTTTCAGTAAACTCAACCTCTACTGTGCCACTGTTAGCTTGCAAATCATTAGGAATATAACCACCAGTGGAGACTGCTGCATCCTTATCCTCTGTTTCCTTATCCTCTGTTTCCTTATCCTCTGTTAATGTCTCACTATCAACTTTTCTGTTAGAGGTATTGTTAGGTGATAGTTGTTTTGATTGTTCTATGTTTTCAATACTTGGCAACTGTTCACTAGAATCAGCA
The DNA here is from genome assembly GCA_929200515.1 of Candidatus Gorgonimonas leptogorgiae. GTDB lineage: Bacteria > Pseudomonadota > Gammaproteobacteria > Pseudomonadales > Endozoicomonadaceae > CAKMZJ01. The sequence goes on from CAKNAD010000151.1 coordinate 5,912, forward strand.
ACACTAGCTGCGGTTAATTTATCATCAGATGATACATTTTCTACTGTTGGATTATTTATAAAATCAGTTTGTTCCTGTAGTTTGTTTTTAATAAATGTAGAGTTATATATTTTATCGCAATAATCTATATCGTTATACCCTATACTTTTATATTGTGAAGCTGTGCGTCGACTAAGAATATTCAATAAGATTGCATCTTGTAATGTTTCATTGTGTATGCTACGATCTTGGCGCTCAGAGCGGAGCTTAATATCTGATTTAAGATCAATATTATTTTGTAATAATATTGATCTTAAATTATCTAATTCATCTTTTATTGTGTCATTTATTTGATGGAGTTTTCGTTTTTGGTCTGCTGTAAGATCATGAAAAGACGTTTCATTTGTAACTTGATCCATAGTAGATGCTGTAGGTTTTGTAGCATCTAAAGTTTGCTCTTGGTTATTTAAAACTTTTTCTTTTTCATTTTCACTTATATTAAAAAGGTCAGTTTGCTGTTGCTTTTTTTGTTTAGTAAATTCAGGGTTAGATATTACATTTTTAATCTGATTGCCGATGTCATTTGTAACTTGATCCGTAGTAGATGCTGTAGGTTTTGTAGCATCTAAAGTTTGCTCTTGGTTATTTAAAACTTTTTCTTTTTCTCTTATATTAAAAAGGTCAGTTTGCTGTTGCTTTTTTTGTTGAATAAATTCAGAGTTAAATATTACATCTTGAATTTGATTGCCAATGCTATCCTGTATAATTTTTAAAGTCCCGCATCGGCTAAGAATATCCTTTATAATTTCTCTTAATGTTATGTACTTTAGGATATTACCTTGGCAATAACATGTGTATTTAGTATTTAATTTGTTAGAAATATTAGGAATTGAAACTTCTTCTGGCTGGTCCTCTAATTCTTCTATTATTTCTTCATTTATTTCATTAAGCGTCATTTGTTGAGCTGTTGTAAGATCTTTATAAGACGTTTCATTTGTAAATTGAACCGTAGTAGATGCTGTGTTACTGGAGGATTGCAAATTTTTAGCAGTACCATTATCAGTGGATGTTACTTCATCATTAAGAAAATTATTACCCGCTAATATATCATTACTATTTCTTCTTGTTTCTTCAGTTGAGTTATCAATATTTTTTAATGTAGTATCACCATCAACTTTTTTTTCTATTTCGGCTCTGGAGGTATTATTGTTAGGTGGTAGGTTTTGTTCTGTTTCTTGCAGATCACCCACTACACCTGTTGCTAATTTTTCTCTTTGTGATCGTGCCGCCATATAATTAAAATTTATTGGATTATTAGGATCA
>CAKNAD010000152.1:0-4412 GCA_929200515.1 Candidatus Gorgonimonas leptogorgiae
TTATAGAGATGTACCTATGTTACATTAAAATGAACTAAATATAAAAAATATTGTCTTTATAAAATGTGGTTAATTTATTAAATTGCTAACACAAACAATAATTACTAAGGATATTAATTTATGAATAAAAAAATTAAATTATTTGCTATAATAAGTTTATTAGCTAGTATCTATAGTGTATATGCTAGCATTAACAATACACAGCTAACTCTTAACCCTGTATATAACCAATTAGATTCAACTTCATTTGTTGAAGTAACCGCTGATATTGAACCTTTTGCGGTTAAAGATGAACAAACTGAAAAGTTAGTGAATGGATATAATATTACTTATAATGTTACTGAAAGCACTGCATATAATAACGACAACAAAAAAATAGAAGGCAAAATAACACAGCATGTATTGTTTAATGATAATAGTAAAAAAGTAATTCCTCAAGAAATTAAAATAAAATACAGCAAAAGTGAGCCTATGGAATATCACTATAAACACTTATTAGAATATGAAAACTAATTTGTTTTATTCCCTAATTATTAATCAGAAATATAATAGGTAATAGTTGATACCACACGTATTTTCTTGATATAAGGGGTATTATAATCTCTATTTGAAATAGAAAAATTACCTTGAGACGCACGTTTTATTTTACCTAAATTACTTTGTGAATCTTGAGCAAATTTTTCGGCTACTGATCGAGCATTTGCTGTCGCCTGCTCTATCATTTTTGGCTTTAAATCATTAAGAGCTGTAAACTGATAGTCTATGGGGTAGTTGTAATTATTTTTATTAAATATTATGCCATGTTTACCTAGTGTTCCTAAATCAGCAATTGCTTGTTTTACTATTTTAACTTTATTACTACAGACTGTAATTGTTTTTAAAGCATAATAACGAAACTTTACATTTTTATAATTGTCATATTCAGTAGCTTCTTTATCTTTTAAATCAAGAGAAGAAAATGTAATTTCATCATCTGTTATTCCTCTAGATAACAAAAAATCTGTTATTATTTTTGCTTGTTGATCTATAACATTAAACATAGGAGGCAATTCGTTATCAATTACAATAAAGGTAATTGGCCAAATTACTTTATCGGCTATACATTCTATTTCAGCTAAGCCTTTTACCGTTACCGTACGGTCGCAATTTTTTGTATATACCACTGCTTTATAACTAGAAATACTAAGTATAATGAAGCTAATTACTAAACATATGCTTATAAAATTAAATTTATTCATGTTATCTTTTATTTTTAGTTAAATTTTAAAATACACTAATTATTTTTATATGGATTAATGTATTATAGAAAATTGCTATATTTTTTATCTTTTATATTAACAAAACAATAAAAAATTTCAAAACATTATGAACAATATTACAAATAATACTAATACACTAATAACAGCACCAAATAATGAATATAATATAACTGCTTTAAATACAGATTATAATTCTGAAAATAATTATGAATATAATATTTTTTTTAATACAGTTAACGATTATCAATTACCTGCTATTTTAAATAGCAACATAATTAACATTGATGCAAAATACTTAACATCTATTGAAGATTTCATGAGTTTTGTTGAAAAAGAACAGTTTGCAATAATATTATTAGAACTTAAAAACAATATTACAGAGTTTGCACAACTTGCTACATTATACATAGAAGATGAAGACACTAAAAAAACTTTTAATGAAGGTATAGAAAAGTTAATTGCTAAAATTAATGACACCCAAAATTATATTGCATTTGGTAACAGTGTTATTAATCTATTTACTACAACTAGAATTAATTTAACTAAAATAATTATAATAATGCAACAATTATCTCAATGTCATCACAACTCAGAATTAGCTACACAAGAAGCAAAAGATTTTTACGCTAAATGCAATATTAGCTATGATATATTAAAAAACTTAATACACGACAGCATTACCGATATTGACTCATGTCTTAATGGCATAAACACTAGATTTTTAATATTATATAATACTTTAGAAGCCTATTGTTTTGGTAAATTGGGTTTATTAATAAATAAAAAAAATGAATTGGTTGCTACACTTATTCAAAAATTAGAAGTTGACATAATAAACCATTCTGTAAAAAAATATAACCCAACTACATCTATACATTTTCATACTGCTGTTAAAAATATATTAGCAAATGAATTTGGTTTACAGTATATACAAGATGATTATACTATACCTATTGTTATAAATAACGCATTGAAAGAGAAAATTATACACCTTGCTAAGTTTGAGTTATTACCTGTTAATATTACTGAATCTTTAGCAAATGATTTAATAGAAAAATTTAAAGCTCTATTAATAGCACACAATTGTTTACAATGGTTAAATACAAGCTTGCCTACTGAATATTTTACTGATAATAATATTTTTGCAGAATTAGATAGCTTTTTTTTAAAAATATGCAACAGCTGGTATAATGCTACAGCAAATAATCATTGCTCAGAACTAGAACACCAAAGAGAAGACTTAAGTTTTTATGATGTTATCACAATAGAATATAAAAACAATAAAGATTTTTATAACATAAAAGATATAAATAGCAGGCTACATGCTTGGATCACTAGCTTATATTTGCCATTAACAACACATAGAATTATAACAGATATATCTAATAAAGAATTAATTAGTGATAGCAATTCTTTAGCTATAGCGGCAATGGGAAATTGTTATTTTTGGGTTGTTGATAAAAATTTCATAACCAATGATAAATTATTTGATTTTAATAATTATATTTCGTTAGATTTATCACATATACCAGTTAATATCTGTAATAAAATATCAGAAGATAGCTATATTCCTTTAATCATACAAGCTTTAAAACAAACAAATAATGCAGAAAAAATTGTAGACTTTTTTAATCGTAAAGATATTCATGAAGCTATTCAAGATAACTTAGTTTTTATTGAACATATAAACAATATTTTATCCAGAAAAATATCTAATAATAAAATATTAAGTAATAATATAGTTAATCTTATTGTATCTGATGATATTAATTATATAACTAATAATAAAAGTTTTAATATACAAAATGCATACTGGTTTTTTAATAGTAAGTTATTAGAACCCGTATTAAAGCAACTTAACAACCATAATTTTGATATTAGTGATTTTATTAATAATTTAACTATTACGCTAATATTAAATTTTGAAACTAAGTTTAGCTTAAAAGAAATATGCAATTCAATAATTGAAAAACACGACTACAATAAAATTAATTATAGCCATTTTCATCATTTACTACAAAGCTTAACTTTTTATTCTAGTAAAGCTGCTAAATATCTGCTATATAGTGGGTTAGTAGATGACGTATTAAATAAATTTACTGACGAACATGGTAATAATATTTTAATGCAATCTATTATAAATAGAGATATTGAAGCTATCAATATATTATATGATATTAATAAAGAGTTAGATAAAACTAAACAACTAGATATTAATTTACAAAATAAACAACAAAAAACCGCTTTAATGCTTGCTACAGAATATGGTAATAGAGAATATCTATTAGCAATATATGAATTAAGTAAAATTGAATCTACAAAAAATAATAACATTAATTTTGATCAACAAGATAATAAAGGATTTACTGCTTTAATGCATGCAGTTCATAGAAATAACCATAATATAGAGTTATTACAAATAATATTTTATTCAAATAATACACTCAATTATAATATAAAAAACAATGATGGCTATACAGCTTTAATGCTAGCAGCTTGTTCTAGAAATCATGATAAACTTGAAAGTTTTATATCAGCATATAAAATAACTTTATCATTAAACAATGATAATTATATGGATATTTGTACTAAAAATTATTCTAATGAAACTACTTTAACTTTAATCTTAAAGCATAATAGTTTAGATATATTAGAAATTTTTTTAGAAGAAATAAAAAACATTTTCAAAGAGAATCCAAAAGCTATTAACATAGCACTTTTTCAACAAGATATTTTTAATTCTTTAGTATATGCACTTCATAACACTAAAAACGAAGATATTTGCTGTAAACTCATTACTAAAGCAAAAGAAAAATTAGGTCTAAATATTAATTACAATGTAGTAATAGACAAAGAAAATAATACTTTATTAATGCATTCTATTACCTACGACAAGCCTAACATTATAAAGACTTTATTAACTTCATATAGTCTTGTTAATGATAACGACCTTATAAATATTAGTGAAAAAAACACATCTAATGAAACAGCTTTAAGTATTTGTGTTCATTATAACAGATTCAACTGTCTTAAGGTATTACTTGATTGTAGCAAGGAGTTAGCTATAAATATAGATAGTAACGATATAGAACAAGCACTTACATACGCTAAACAAAAATGTTATATAGAATGTATTATAATGATAAATGAATT
>CAKNAD010000152.1:4512-7169 GCA_929200515.1 Candidatus Gorgonimonas leptogorgiae
CACATGACTGCAAGGTAGAACTTTATATTCACTTATATTATAATTCTCTAAGCAAATACCACATTCTTCTTTGTCGTTTAAAATTCGACATGTATGGTTAACTCTTACACAGTTATTACAATTATTACAATATAAATGTTTATTAGTTACACACTTATTACATTTATTACAATGGTGGTTACTAATTCCTTTATAGCAAGACTTGCATATATCACAATGATACGGTTGTGCTTCTATAGGCATAATTTTTTTGCATTCCGAGCAGAAACACTTGCCAAAATCTACACCGCATTTTAGACATTTTTGAATATTATTAGAATTAAAATCTTGTTCATTACCACAATCAATACATTTTAATTTTTGGTAATTTTCTGTTGTTTTTCCTACTGCAATACATAGGTGGTTAATTTCAGTAGCGTGATATTTTTGTGTTGTTTTTTTATAAAAGGTATCATGGCATATATAACAGCCCCAATAATTACTACAGCACGAGAACTTAACCAAAAATTTATAATTATGGTGATTACAGTTAGAAGAAATATATTTCATATATTTAGGTTGCTTATCAAATAAGTTAGATGGAAATATTTTACAACTAGGGCAGAAAAAAGCTTTATTACTATACTTATGGCTATCACGCAGACAAATACCACATTGATCACAATGAAATGGATGATTATAATCTAATGCTGTTAAGTGTTTACAAATAGAACAAAAATATTCAGCAAATTTAAGATTACAATTTAAGCACTTATTTGTAGCTTCACTATTAAAATTTTGTGCATGGTCACACTTTGTGCATTTAATTATTTGAGCATGTTTTGATGTGTTGTCATTTTTAACACAAATAAAATTTTGGTTATATTTATTAACTGCATGATATTTTATTTTGTTAGAAAATTCATTATGACACTTATGACAACCCCAAAAATTATCACAACAATCAAATTTAACTAAGCATTGATTTCTTTTATAATGAGTGCAAATGGGTTGAATGCAGTGATCGCTAGGCTGGCACTTAGGGTAGCTTTTAGTGGTTTTAAAATATGTTATCAGAGAGTTGATTATAGTGTTATTAGTGTTATTTACTATGCTAGGCTCATAATCTTTTAACTTCGCATTAAAAATCATGGTATTTATGTCTTCAGACTGCCAATCATAATCAATAAGAAAGTCAGCTAGTAATAAATTACTTTTTCTATAATCAGGTACGTGAACTTCAGTAATATTTGATATTACTTCCTGTTCGGCAGGTGTCGTTAAAACTGTATTTACCTCAAGATTACTAAATATAGTGTTTTCTTTACTAAAAAACCTGCTAGGGGTAACATCAAAATACTTTTTAGGATTATCATTAACAGATATTTTCAGTGTAAGAGTAATATATTCCCATGATGATTGGTTTGTTTTATTTATCATAAGAAGATTTTTTTCTTTAATAAAATCACAAAAAATATGATGACAATTAGTTGAATATTTAGGAATAGCTAACTCTACGATGATATCACATATATTACCTTGGTTATCACTATTTACTTTAAAGTTATCAATTACAGCTATAGGTATTCTATGTTTTTTTAATTGTGTTGTTTCTATTAAGGCAGGTAGAAATATAGAAGTTTTTGCTGTTTGTGCAGCTAGAAATATTAACGATTGTAACTTCATAAGTTGTGAATCTGATATATCCCCTTGTTCTAAGTTAAAATTATCTTTTGTTAATAATAGTTGATCTAATGTTATTACTGCGGAATGCAGTGTTTGCCTAGTGCCATTAATACTATCTATTTGAGACATATTTTCAGGCATGAAAAATCCATAAGAACCTACTATAGAATTAGCAATATTTTTTAGTTTATTATAATTAAAAATGCGGTCTAATTTATTTTTTTCTAAATAATAATTAAAATTAGTTAATAATATATGGATATCTTGTTTAATTAATTCAGGGCTGTTTTCTGTATTTATGTTTGCTATATTATATAATATATTGTGTTGTGTTTTTCTTGTTAAGCTTAAATAATTATTAGCATGGTTAAGGTAATTATTCATACGTTCTATAGGGTTGTTAATAACACTACTATCATCATAATTTGGTACATATAATGGATCCCTTGGAATAAGAACAAATACTTTGTTGTTAGCGTTATTTTCTGTATTATTATCTCTATAACTATAAGCTCGTATAACTTTCGTATCATCATTAAATTTAGTTAAGTATTCATACTTAGTAACAACTCCTGTTTTATTATAATTAGAAAAATCTTTACATGAAAGTTGCTCAATAATCCAAGCGTAGCTACTACAAGAAAGTATTAATATTAATGTTGCTAAAAAAAAAATTATTTTATTTTTCATGTTTTTTAGTATGTCTTTTATGATTGCTATAGTCTTAAAAATTATGCTTTATCAAGCATAAGGTGTATATATCTTGAGTAGATTTTTTTTTAATAGTTCATTTAAAGTTAAATTTTTTTTACTTAGCCTTAAAATCTAGAATTTTCAACTGCCACGTGTATAACAAGGCTTTATTTTTTTATTCAAAAATAATACTCGTAGTTGTATGGTGGGAACATCCTATTAACATATACAACTGTTTTTATTTATAGTTTTTATAGAAAATATAGCAATGAAAATCGGCGTATCCTTCTAAATTTATT
>CAKNAD010000153.1:0-1129 GCA_929200515.1 Candidatus Gorgonimonas leptogorgiae
CACATTTAGGGCAATCTCCTTTTATATAGCGATCTGCAAGAAACATTTGCTTTTCAGTATCATAAGCTTGTGATATAGTCTTAACCGTTAAGCAGTTTTTTGTTTGTAATTTATTATATATTTCTGTAGTTAGCTGTTTATTAGCTTCACTATGGGTTGAGCTGTATAGATCGAACTCAACCATAAACTCATTAAAGTCTTGTTTACGTTGCTTATTGATTTGCTGTATTGATTCTTCAGCAGTTATACCTTGTTGTTCTGCATGTAAGCTAATAGCGGTGCCATGGGCATCGTCGGCACATACATAATAACAACTATTACCAATTAATTTTTGGAAACGCACCCAAATATCTGTTTGAATATATTCTACCATATGCCCCATATGTAATGGACCATTCGCATATGGTAAGGCACTGGTTACTAATAGTTTTCTTGTTTTTGACATAAAAAATTTAAACCAATAAAGTATCAATATTAAGTATTACTAGAAAGCACCTAAGCTATTGTTTTCTAGTAAAATAATTTATAAATGTTAATATCCGGCATTATATCAAAAAAACATACAAAATTAAACTAGGAATTATTATCGATGAAAGCTCTTATTCAACGAGTATCACAGGCAAATGTTAGCGTAGACGGTGAAGTAGTTGGTGAAATTAATCGCGGATTGTTATTGTTTTTAGGAATAGAAGCTAAAGATAACCAACAAACTATAGTAAAAATGCTAGATAAAATCTTACAATATAGAGTATTTACCGATGCTAACGGTAAGATGAATCAATCATTACAGCAAGTTAATGCTGGTTTGCTAGTAGTTTCGCAATTTACTTTAGTAGCAGATACTAACAGCGGTTTACGACCAAGTTTTTCTAAGGGTGCTAAGCCAGATATAGCTAAAGATATTTATCAGGAATTTATTGATTTAGCTAAGGCAAAACATCATCAAGTAGCTAGTGGAGTTTTTGCTGCTGATATGCAAGTTAGCTTAATTAACGATGGGCCAGTTACTTTTTTGTTAGAAATTTAAATTTTACTCTTTTTCGCTTAACTTAAAAACTAAATATTTACATTTATGCACGTGGCAGTTGGAAATGCGAGTTTTCAGCAAGTGATTATAAGTTTTTAGCCA
>CAKNAD010000153.1:1139-7162 GCA_929200515.1 Candidatus Gorgonimonas leptogorgiae
CTTAACTTAAAGCCTAAATATTTACATACAGTTTAAAAAGGACTTTGATATGCCAGTTTTAACTAGGATAAAAAGCTTTGTTCGATGTTCCTCAAATACAACCCCAAAGACAACGAGACAACCTAATGCTACAAATAGCAAACATAATACTTCAAATCCAACTAAACTCAATAATGCACAGCCGTATATGCCAACCCATCTAGGGGCGACAGCTAGGGTTGATGCTGAAACCCCTATAGAAAATATACGAGTAGAAAGTGCCCCATTGCTTGCAACTCAAAATTGGGTTAATGCGAATACTATGAAACTTTATTTTGTCCCTGAACTAGGAGATTTAGCTAACTATGATAAAAATACATTTATAGACTCTCCTCTATTTATGCAACCTGAAACCGTAGCAAGATATAGAGATGTTTTAGCAATTATTGATAAACTAACTCCCGAAGGAGCGAATATTGATACGATAACTGACAATATAGAAAATTTTTCAAAACAAATGAATCCAAAAGATTTTTTTTGGGCTACTGCACTAAAGTTTAGCTTTGCCAATAAATTAATTGGCCAATTACAATACATATTAAGTTTTATCCAAAAAGGTAATAATCTACCAGAAGAAGATATTACAGGAAAAAATTTAATCTATAAACCAAACCAAAAATGGGCTTTACAAGTTAATAAATCAAACCTTAAATCTACTATGATGACAGATGAAGAAAAAAATACAAAAGCTAAAAGTATATCTTCTACCTTTGGTTTGTTAATTAATCGATTGTTTCAGGATATGTCTGACAAAGTTAATGACGGGTATTTTGAAATAGAAAACGTAGAGAAATACCGTAAATTAATACAAGAAATAGCTAAAGTAACAGTGCCTATGATACTAAATCACGATAGCATTGAAAATCACATAGCGGTTATCAATCTTGTAAATCAGGATATTCAAAATATGATACGCAATTTAAAGCGGTAGCTAAGAAGCACTACCTAGAAAGCAAAGTGTTTATTTTTTAATTAGGTCTATTATTTTAATAGAGCTATCTGTTTCAACAATAATTTTTAATCCTGATGGGTGAAAGTCAAAGTTTTGTATATTTTCATGCAGATTAATTTCAGCAATGAGTTGATCATCAGTTGAAAAACAAAACTCTCCTATTTGATTTTTTCTCATAAGGCTGTACATACGTATAGTATTAAAAATATTGTTGTTTTGGTTTTCTAAATAAAACGCTTCTTTAGTTATAATTAGCTGGCTATTTGGGCTAAACTTAACATCTTTAGCTATTTGTTTACACCTTATTATATTCACTGATGAAAAATAACAGAATGATTCAATACGCTCTTCTATGATTGTTATAGGGGTATCATTTACATTTGTGCAATCACAAACTATATCATCACTACAGACAAAATTATTAGCTGATACATTGTAAATATATATTGTTTTATTATTAATGATAGCATACAAATTTTTTGTTTGGTTAAATCTACTAAATAATTTGATAAATAATGTGTTGCATATAGAACTATGACGAATTGAATGTATACATTTTGAAACAGGGATTAGCACAGCAGTATCTTTAGATTTAGTATCGCTTATTGTAAAAACACTATCGTTTATATAATTGATTTCAGATTTATTTTTATTGTAGTAGCACAAAAGCTCTTGATGAAAACTATGTATAATCAGTTTATTATTTGTTGATATTCTATTTAGTATAATATCTGAAAAATAAAAACATTTTCTTATTTCTGCTTTAATTTCAGTTGTAAAAAATGATGTTCCTGTGGGGTTACAAAAAAATTGATAGTTATCAGGTTGTATCGGAGAAGGTTCTATTTCAATATTTAATATGCTTATGGTATTTCCGTTTAATTGCACATGTAACTCTAAGTTTTTAGTTGTTTTATTTTGTCCATAAAATAGAGTTAAATTATTATTATCAGAAGCTTTCACTTCTAAAACTTTTAGATTACAAGGAGTGATATCGCTAATATCGTATGTATCCATCATAGAATCGTTTACTAATAACTGTATTGCTTTATAAATATAAACTTGATTATTTTTTAAAATAATAAAACAAGTATTATTAGTTGAATCTGTAAAAATAGCATTTATTTTATTATTAAAATCATAATCTCCTGATAAATTTTTAGGCGTCACATTTTTATAACCGGTTTGATCTTTTTTTAAGAGCATAGCTTCTTCACTATTTAATTTAATAACAATAAAATTATTTTTTACAATCACTTTATAAGCAATATCAATAATATTATTTTGCCGAAGAAAATTATTATCTATCACAACTTCTTTTTCATGGGTAGAGATGTCAAATAAATAAATATCTTCATTTATTATGGTTAAATATTTATTAGGATGGCTAGTTGCTAAAAAATCTGAACACTTTATAGTTTTATCACCAGTTTTAAATAAATCTAAATTAACTTCATACGGAGCTTTAAATGCATAAGACTTTGCATCAATAAGATTAGCTAAAGCGAATTGCATACCATAATCAGCTGATGCCATTACAGAAATAATTGCTTGATCTTGCTTAATAGGATCTTCTGATAAATAATTAATATTTTTTAAAAATATTGATCTTGATGCCTTATTAAAACTAGGATTACTAGTTAGATATTTGTGTATCTCATGTGTTGTAATTCTTCTATTTTCTTTTTTTAAAATATTCAATTTAGGAGAATTTATAACCAGGTTGCGTAACATTATATCTGTTTTATTAATATTCAATATTGTTAGCATAGATTGTAAATCTAAATACGAACAAATTTTTTCAATTATTTCTAGGGGGAGGCTATAAAATAATACAGACCTAGTATTATCAGTTTGACTTACACAAGCAGCTAAATTTTTTTTATCATAAGTTATGGATGTAGTATTCATATTATTTACTTAATAGCTCAAGTTGTATACTTTAATAAAAACATAAAGATTTTTCATCTATTAGGTGTATGCACTGTTTTTAGTTCTGTAATATAGACATTGATATTTTTTAATAGTTTAATTTATATTTTTCAGAAATTATTTTAAGTGTATAAATATTATTTTAATTTATTTATCAATGTTTTCAATATTTATTTAGATACAATAATGTAGTTTTTATCCATGAATATTAATTTTAAATTTAAATATATAGGCCAAAATTAATAATAAAGTTGAGCTAGAAGATAAAGCAATATTTAGCGCAGAATTATAAAACGCCGTATTTAAATAACCATTTTTAATATAATGATTTACCTTACAAAAATAAATCATTGCATGAAGAATACCAGAATACTTATTTTCATTGTTGCTAACAATTAGCATAATCAAATTAGTTAAAATAAAAGTAGTTAATATTTCTACTATAAAAGAAGTAGATTGAGAGTTTATACAAAAATGATTTTCAGCTTTTTGCATAAGTTTTTTAAAAATTCTATTATCTATATAATTAGTAGTGATATAGCTTAGTTTTTTATATGTATTTTTGTTAGATAGACTAGCAGGTACAAGACAAGATAAACCAGATGTAAAAACAGAATAAATTATTACATAATCCAATAAATTAAATAAAAATGGTTCTATAAATAATAAATTCCTTATATTTAACAAGCCTTTTTCATTGATTCCATTTATTCTATTTATTTGTAAATAATTATCAATAAGGTCATCAGCTTTGTTTTTGTATATTGGTAACATAAAAAAAACAGGAGCAAACCATATACAAGATAACAACAAACCGTCTTTTAAACCATGGAAAAAATAAGTTGTTATATGTTTTTTGTAATTATCTTTAAATATTATATTTTCATTTAAAGCTTTAACAGTATTCGTATGTGCATCACAATAATTATTATGAAATATTGTAATAACTAAAACTACACATATTACATATTTTTTTAGTTTTAACATAAATAAATACATACACCTAACATGATAATGAAATATTTAATAATATTACATATGTTGATTTTATTTATAATATCAATTTGTAAAATTAAATGAACTAAGTTAAAAATAAAAGTGTCTATAGCAGGCAACTCCTAGTAAAAATTAAATCATACTATATTTATGCTATAAAAATATACATTATTTAATGCGTAAAATTAAAAATAAGGAAAACACATGGAAAGCGGCAAGATAGATGAATTATTAGCAATTATGTATCAAGTCAACAATATTAACGATAAACAAGCAAATTTAGTTATGGCTCGTGACGGTAGAATAGTTACTGTACAAGAGCTAATAAATGAAAATGATGTAATATATATAAGAAGTAATTTTTCTGTTACAGAGGATCAACCGATAGCAGAACATACAACTAAATTACATGATAGACTAATTGAATTACATCTTTATACAGAAAATTTAACGGCTGAATCTATTAATTTAGCATTAAAAGAGTATTTATGTAATTTTTATTTTAATAAGGGAGTATCGCTAGAATATATTAATAATATTTTATCTGAATACAGCACAGAAAGTTTCATGTGTATTACTACTCTTCTAGAATCAAAATTAGAAGCAGTTAGTAGTGCTTCAAAACAATATAATGAAAGCAATACACAACAAAAAGTTACCAATCAACAAACTGCTATAGTTCAGCCTAATGAATTATTAACTAATGAAGCTACAGCTCGACAACATAACGAATATTTACCTAGTAGTAGCTATACTACAAAACTAAAACCTCATAAGCAAACAGAAATTTTTCTTTCAATAAAATATAAAAAAGATACTTACATAATTAATTATAACTTTGATATATTATCAGCTATGCATATTAAAAAACATGTAAATGAAAAATACTTAAGCCTAAATGATTGGCAGCAAAAAATTGCCAATATTTTTTTAAAAGCGATAGGATGTATAACACAAGACGTGGAAATTCCTGAAATTAGCCTTACTGCATATCATAAGCTACATACAGAATGCGATACAAGACAAAAAGCAGAACAATCAATACGCTCAATACAGAATATGCTAGCTAAAGAAGATTTAGCTCAATTTTCTAATGTACATCTGCTAAATATTGATAAGATAAAAGATCGTAGTACTAGTAACTACCCTATATTTAGCTCTTACAGAAAAGCATTAAAGCAGCCAAAAGAAAATGACAGCGATTTACTAAATGCTACTCTGAATTTATTAACACACAAAAAAATATTATCGCTAGCAGATGGTTATGATGAAAAATCAGGAAAAACATCTAAATTTTTAGTCGATAACTTAGAATCTACAACTACACCAATTAGTATCACACAGGCAGATATATATAATCTACCAGAGGAAAAAATATCTAGCTATAAAAATAATCCGAATATAACTATAGAACAAATTCAGCTAAATAACCAAAAAACTTTTCAAAGTCAAGGATTAAAAGATAAATTTGATCTAGTGGTATCACATAAAGTGCTTTGTCATTGTGAACGTAAATCTTTTGCAAGTGAATCTTGTGGAGGAATTCCTATGTATGGAGCTGAAGGCTTAAAACAATTTTTGTTACGAATAGCACTAGTAATAGATACTACTAATAAAGATGCTAAAGCTATACTAACCGGAACAAATGCACGAGAGTTTGAATTTTGGAAACAAGATATACAAGAGTTTAACAAAGAAAATATATATGGATTAACAGCAGAAATCGCTCGTAATAGTGCTGGAGTATTTAAAGGTGTTATTATGCATGTATCGAATTAAGTTTGCTGTTTTTCAAATGCATATTCTTAAGATATATAAATTTATACAGGTGGCAGATGAAAACGCTAAGTTTAAGGGCTAGTAAACTGGTCTACTTCACCGTTAAAACATTTTGCAATGCACCAGCATTTCTGCACTATTTTACCTTGAATTAAATCTTTTTATTAATTTCTAAAAAAATTCATCTTCAAATAAAAGGTGTTCCTCTCTAATATCCTTATATATTGATAGGAAACCTTAGGTTTTTGGATGCAAAAGCTTACGTAAATGAGCTTGAAATTGTTTAGAAATACCAGTGTCTTCAGCTAACCAATATTTGAAATAA
>CAKNAD010000154.1:0-3473 GCA_929200515.1 Candidatus Gorgonimonas leptogorgiae
AACTTTTAATCTATAAGATAAAATTATAAAAAGCAATTTTTTTATAAGATACAAATTTATCTCATCTGATAGAAGTGACAGCAAGTAAATTAAAGTTAGAAGCTAGTTATAATTTTTTATTTTTTTGCCTCATGAATTCAGTTTATATCACTTACGAATTTAAATATAACCTATCTATAAAACTTATCATAAATAATATAATCTTGACAAACCAACTTGTCTACCTATCACTTATATAACACATTGTTAAGATGTTAAATTATTTTACGATTTATATTGACCTGCTTAAAAATAAAACATTAATATATTAACAATAGACACCTTACTTTTATTATTATTTACAGAAGATAGCCCTAATTTATGGAAAATTTTAAAAAAAATCTTCAAAAAACTACTATCTCTATTGAATTACAAGGCATTATATATCAGTATTGGCAAAGGATGTTATCTTGCTCTGATGCACAGATTCAATATCAACTATACAATTTAACACCCACACAAATATCACAAATTATTAATATCTGGGGAGGCAGTGATTTTGCAGCAGAACTTTGCATTAAAAATCCTACATGGTTAATGCAAATACTTAGCTTGACTGATGAACAACTAATTTTACGCGGTACATCTCATAAAAGAAGATTAACACAAGTTTTAATTGAAGTTAATTCAGAAAAACAATATATGAATTTACTAAGATGTTACCGTAATGAAGAAATGCTACGTATTATTTGGCTTAATCATAACCGCATTATACCTATGGAAGAATTAGTAAAGGATATCTCTCTTTTAGCTGATTGTTGTGTTGCATTAACTTTGGATTTTGTGTACTCATCTCAGTGCAGTTTGTTTGGAACTCCATTTTCTGACGCTACAGTGAGTAAAATTCCTAGCCAGCAATATCTAGCTGTAGTCGCTTTAGGAAAATTAGGATCAAACGAATTAAATTTGAGTTCTGATATAGATCTAATGTTTTGCTATAACAATCACGGGGAAACTAAAGGAACAGCTCGTAGTATATCTAATAAAGTTTTTTTTACAAAGGTAACTCAAAGACTAATACATATACTTAACCATATTAACGAACAAGGATTTGTGTTTAGAGTAGATATAAGATTAAGACCATATGGAGATTCCGGTCCTATAGTAATGTGTTTAGCAGAATTGGAACAGTATTATCAAGATCATGGAAGATCATGGGAACGATATGCACTGCTAAAAGCTAGAATAATAGCAGGAGATTTTACCACAGGAAATATGTTGCTAACTAAGTTAAAACCCTTTGTATTTAAAAAGTATTTAGATTTCAGTAGTGTGTCTTGTTTGCGTAATATTAAAGATCAATTAACACATGAAATTAAATTAAAACAAATGGAACATAATATAAAATTGGGTTCTGGAGGTATTAGAGAAATAGAGTTTATAGTTCAGTCTTATCAAATAATTTATGGTGGTAAAGATAATACTTTACAAAAAAACAATACTATAAAAACCTTAAATTTACTTTATAAAAAAAAATATCTGCCTGCAAAGATAACTGAAGGTTTATATGATAATTATGTGTTTTTAAGAAATCTTGAGCATGCTATGCAGTCTATATATGATCAACAAACACAAGAATATCCGCAAAATAAGTTATTACAACAAAGAATTACTTTAGCGATGGGATTTGTTGATATCGCATCTTTAAATATTAAACTAATAGAATGTAAAAAATTTGTTTCTAAATGCTTTAATAAAATTATCACTAAGCCTATATCTACAGATGAAACTTTACAATTAAAAAAATTAGCATCTATATGGACAGGGAAGCTATCTGAAAAAGATTCAATAACTTTATTAATTAAAAAAAACTTTCAGAATCCACAAGAAATTATTAATAAGATTAAACTATTAAAATTAGAAAGTATAGCAAAAAATGTTCGTCGACAAAGCTTAGAACGTCTAGATAAATTTATTCCTATTTTATTCAAGAGTGCTTCCGCATCTGAAAAACCAGATTTATTCTTTTTAAGAATATTATTATTAGTTATCGCCGTACTCAAAAGAACAGCATATTTAGTTTTGTTAATGGAAAATCCTAAGTTATTATTTTTTTTAGGAAATGCATTTAGTAAAAGTATTTGGATTACTGAACATATAATAGAGTATCCGCAACTTTTAGATGATTTATTCACTTTAATTAATATAGAAAAAATTCCAACCCGTGAACAATTATTAATAGATCTTAACGAACAATTAGCAACTGTAAATAATGATGACTTAAATGAACAAATGGAGTGCTTACGACATTTTAAAATATTTCATTTATTAAGAGTAAATATTGCTCAAATAGCCAATAAATTACCATTGATGAAAATTAGTGATTACTTAACTTACTTAGCAGAAGTAATAGTTACTTGTAGTTTAAATATTTCTTGGAATACTATAAGTTTAGCATATGGTAATACTCAACTGGAACAACCTCCTGTTATTGAAAACTTTATTATTATCGCCTATGGTAAATTAGGCGGAATAGAGTCTAGTCCGGCATCTGACCTAGATTTAGTTTTTATTTATGATAATAAAAATATTGAAAACAGCATATATACTAGTGATTTTTTTACTAAATTAAGCTTAAGAATAACTCATATATTATCTACTAAAACTATTTCAGGAAGTTTATATGAAGTTGATACTAGATTACGACCATCTGGAACTGAGGGATTATTAGTATCTTCAATAACTGGCTTTAAAAACTATCAAGCTAATGTCGCATGGTTGTGGGAGCACCAAGCATTAGTTAGAACTCGTATTATTGCTGGAGATAAAAAACTAGCTAAAAAATTTGCAAAAATAAGAAAAAATATCTTATGTACCAAAAGAAATAAAATTACTGTTTATAAAGAAGTTATCAATATGCGTAATAAAATTAAAAATAACTATTACAATAAAAATAAGAATCTATATGTTAAATTTCCTATTGCTAGTTATTTTAATTTAAAACACGGGCATGGTGGTATAATAGATATTGAGTTTTATATTCAAATGCTAGTTTTAATACATGCACATAAATATAATCAATTGATAAAATGGACTGATAATATTAGAATTGTTGAAACTTTAAAGCAAATACAAGTCATACCTGAAAAACAAGCAAATCTGTTAATAGATGCATATAAGTATTATAGGGAATTAGTACATAAAAAAGATATTGATAATAAAGATCACTTTGTAGAAATTAGTAAAATAAAAAAATTTCCTAAGGAAATATGTACGTTATGGAGTGTTATAGAAAAACAAATTGATAAGTAATGAAAATTTTAGTATACAATTATTTTTTAACATAACCGAAAACCTGCATTCCTTGATGTCACAAAGACTATTAATTATAGCGCTTACTAATGGCCTAAATAAATATATGTTAACGTGAGTGCGACGCTTTAAAATTTATCTATATAAAGAATACTAAACAAAGAAGATCTAATTTTTTAACA
>CAKNAD010000154.1:3483-7122 GCA_929200515.1 Candidatus Gorgonimonas leptogorgiae
TGTAACTTTATTAGAAAGTGTATAAACTTTAATAACAACTAAATTATATTTTTATGAATTGCTAATTGTAACCTAGCTAATACATCTATTTTGAGTTTTTATAAAGATTATTTAAGGTGTTAATGTGACTAATCAATCTTCTAAAAGTATTTTTATTCATCCTAATATTGATAATGGTATAAATCCTACTGATAAAAACTTTAAAGGAGGTACTTTGCAATGTAAATGTGATAAAGATAAAGTCACTATTGCTATAAGCAAACAATGTTCTAATACTCATGTTTGTGGTTGCTCTAAATGCTGGAAACCTAAAGGAGTTCTTTTTGCACAAATTTCTACAATACCTAAAGCTAACTTAAAAATAATTGCTAATAATACAAAGCTACATATTCTCGATAAAACTACTGCAATTCAAAGATATTTTTGTCAACATTGTGGCGTTCACATGTATGGTAGAATTGAAAATAAAGAGCATCCTTTTTTTGGATTAGATTTTATTCATACAGAATTATCTACCGATAAAGGCTGGGAAGCTCCAACATTTGCGGCTTTTGTATCTTCAATTATTGAAACAGGTACAGATCCTAAAGACATGAAAAACATACGCCAGCAACTTAAAAATTTAGGCCTAACGCCTTATGATTGCCTCTCGCCGGAATTAATGGATGCTATTGCAATATCAGTTTATAAACGCAACAAATGAAAACTAACATTTTCATCTGCCACGTGTATATTCTTTATTTTTTAACTAAATCTTGTTTGTCTACTTTCATGTATACTAATAAATTAGATGCAATATAAATTGAGGAGTAAGTACCTACACTAATTCCAATAATTAATGCTAAAGAAAAATTATGTACGGCTTCTCCGCCAAATAAAAATAGCGCAACTAAAACCATTAATGTAGTTCCAGAAGTTGCTAGTGTTCTACCTAAGGTTTGAGTTAAAGAAATATCGATAATTTCTTTAATATCAGACTTACGTAATTTAGTGAAATTTTCTCTAATTCGATCATAAACAATAATAGAATCGTTTAAAGAATAGCCTATTACTGCTAAAAGTGCTGCTAATACAGTCAAATCAAACTGTAAATCAAATGCAGAAAACACCCCTAGTACTAAGATAACATCGTGTAGTAATGCAGATACAGCTCCAACCGAAAACTTAAATTGGAACCTTAATGAGATATATAGCATTACTAATGCTAATGCTATTAATAATCCTAATACTCCTTGCTCTTTTAGTTTTTCACCAACCTGCGGCCCTACAAATTCAATTTTATTAACCTTAATAACTCCAGGATAGCTACTAGCTAACTGCTCAGTTAATGTTTTACCTGTAGAAGCATCTGCTTTAGATACTCTAATATTAATAGTTTCTGCTGAGCCAAACTCTTGCACAAGGAAATCTTTATATTGTAGTTCAGTTAACTGATTACGGATATCGATTATTTTAACTGGTTTATCGTATTGCAGTTCAATTAATATGCCGCCAGTAAAATCTAACCCAAAGCTCATTCCTTTAAAAGCTATAGATAATAAAGATATCACTAATAAAGCTGTAGAAATAATAGTGGTTATGTTATGCAAGTGCATAAAGCGAATAATTTTAGTGTTTGTCATAATTTATAAGTCTTTTATATATGTAGTTTTTCTAGTTTACGTCTGTTACCATAAATAATATTAACTAAACTTCTAGTCAAAGCGATAGAGGTAAACATAGAAGTTAAAATACCAATACATAAAGTTATGGCAAACCCTTTTATAGATCCAGTACCAACAGCAAATAAGATTATACCTACTATTAATGTAGTTATATTGCCATCGAATATTGAAACGAAAGCTCTGCTATAGCCATCATAGATTGCGTGTTGTATTTTTTTTCCTTGTGCTATTTCTTCACGAATACGTGAAAATATTAACACATTAGCGTCAACGGCCATACCCAAAGTTAATACTATTCCAGCTATACCTGGCATAGTAAGCGTAGCACCAATAATACCCATGACCGCTAATAATAATAATAAATTCATCAATAAAGCTATATTTGCTAATAAGCCGAAAAACTTATATACCACAAGCATAAAGACCATTACTAAAATTAAGCCAACAATAGTAGACTTTACTCCCATTTGTATATTTTCAGCTCCTAAGCTTGGACCTATAGTGCGTTCTTCTACAAAATACATTGGCGCCGCTAATGATCCTGCACGTAACAATAAAGCTAATTCTGAGGTTTCTGCGACACTACGCAAACCTGTAATTCTAAAGTTATTACCTAAAGCACTTTGAATAGTGGCAAGACTAATAATTGATTTTTCTTCACGGAAAGATAAATGTTCGACTTCTTGTTGTTTGCCATCTACTTCTTCAGTAACCGTAGTTGCAACTGGTTTTTGTTCAACAAATACAACAGCCATAGCTTTACCTATGTTGCTACGAGTTGCTTTATTCATTAATAACCCGCCGTGGTTATCAAGTGTAATATTTACTTGAGGCATTCCCGTTTGTGTATCGAAATTAGATTGTGCATTTGCTACTTGATCTCCTGTTATAATAACGTCTCTTTCAAGTGCAACTTTGGCATCTGGGTTATTGCGCATAGCAAAATATTCAATGGCTGCTCTACTAGTTTTGCTAGTGGCTTCTAAACGAAATTCTAAGTTAGCTGTTTTACCAATAATTCTTTTTGCTTCTGAAGTATCTTGCACTCCTGGTAATTCTACTACGATACCAGTTTTACCTTGACGCTGCACTAAAGGCTCAGAAACGCCTAGCTCATTAACACGGTTTCTTACTGTAACTAAATTTTGTGATAGTGCGTATTCTTCTAACTCTTTTATTTTAGCATTAGAAAATTTATAAGTTATGGTGTATATGTTATCGTTAAATTCCTTCTCTGTTATTATATGTGGAAATTCCTTTTTAATTTTTTTAAGTGCTTGATCACAGATAGTTTCTTCGGTAAAAGCTAGTTGCCTATCGGTTGTATCACGCTTTTGGATTGAACGATATTTTATTTTATCTTTACGTAGCATCGATTTGATTTCACTAGAAATCATATCTAATTTATCTTGAATCGCTTTAGAAGAATTAACTTCTAACAGAAAATGCACCCCGCCAGATAAATCTAAGCCTAGCTTCATTGGCCAAGCTCCAAATTGTTGTAGCCAATTAGGTACAGTTGGAGCTAAATTTATAGCTACAATATAATCATTACCGAGCATTTTTTTTATAATTGATTTAGCAAGTTGTTGTTGCTCAACATTAGCTAAGCGGATACGGATAAATTTTGTTTCTGTATCTGTAGATTTTACTTTTACTCCCTGAGATGTTAACTCAGTTACTATTTTTTGTAATTCTATTGTCGATGAGTTAATCGTACTTATGGCACTAGTTCCTGATATTTGTATAGCAGGATCTGAAGGATATAAATTAGGTAGAGCGTACACTATACCCAGAATAACAACCATAAATATTATTATATTTTTCCATAATGGATATTTATTGAGCATGATTCTCCACTTCGCTTGGTAACAATTGTTATAAAGATATACGTAGCAAGACTTTTAAGCTGTCATACTGCTACTTGCATAACCTGTAATTTTACACTAAAAATTATTAAATTCAACTATAATAT
>CAKNAD010000155.1 GCA_929200515.1 Candidatus Gorgonimonas leptogorgiae
GCATTAAACGGTTCATCCCCACAGATGTGGGGAACACTGGTGTATTTTTACTATAGTGTACTTCGAGTGCGGTTCATCCCCACAGATGTGGGGAACACATCAGGGATATAAAAATTTGGGTAAGATAAATCGGTTCATCCCCACAGATGTGGGGAACACACTAAATAAATAGCCTAGAAAAATAGGCATTTTTTTAGTTATTAAATTCTACCAGCTAAATTGCTACTTTTTCAACAGATTTTTAACCGTTATCACTATTCGTTTTTCTTATTTTCTTCAGGTTTAAATAACACCCACCTTAAGCCATCTTCATCAATTGGAATCCTCCTGTTTTTACCATAAGTTTGAAAATCATAACCCGACTCAGTATTAGTAGCCCATGCCATAGCTACGTTACCATCTTCTGCTAGTGCATTAACTTGTTCCCAAATCATTTCTCTAATTCTGCGAGATAAATTAGCAACATAAACTCCTGCTCTTATTTCCAGCATCCAAATAGCTAAACGACCTCGTAGTCTTGGTGGTACATTCTCAGTTACAACTACTAGCATACTCATAATTATTATGCACTCCTATGCCCTAAATCGCCAATAGAAATTGGTGCTGGAATAGCAGGAGGCCAAGCATCTTTAGGTGTTGCTGGTGGTTTGATGTCACCAGCAGCTAAAACTTCTTCTATAAGAGGAATAATTTTTTTTAACAGTTTAGTTTCTCGAAATGAATTTCTACAAGCAATACGTACTTCTCTTTCATGCTGAAAACAATTTTTTTTAGCAGCAACTTGAAAAGCTATAGGTACTACAGTTTCAAACTTGTATAAGTCTGCTATATCATAAACAAAAGACAATGGCTTTCCAGAATGGATAAACCCAATAGCAGGAGCATAACCAGCTGCTAAAATAGCAGCTTCGGTTACACCATATAAACAAGAAGTTGCAGCACTTAGGCATTTGTTAATAGTATCGCTATTATCCCAATGAGTGTAATCATAATTACGCCCACCCCATTTTACTTTATATTGCTTGGCTAATAATTGATACATTTTTTTCACTCTCGCACCTTCAATACCACGAAGTTGATCAATCGAACGCCGTTCTGGAGCTTTCTCTTTAAAGCGTACTTGATACATCTTTTTAGCTACTTTTAATCTAAGGCTATCATCTAAAGCTAATTGTGCTTGATATAATAGTTTATCTGACCTTGCACCTCCAGGTTGCCCAGCAGAATATAATCTTACCCCAGCTTCGCCCAACCAAATTAATAACGTACCAGTAGTTGCTGCTAACTTTACTGCCATATGCGAAATTCTAGTTCCTGGCTCCAGCATAATACAAGCAACCGAACCAACAGGAATATGCTTACGAGTGTTTTCATCTTCATTTATAACTACAAAAGCACCGTCTTTTACATCGATGCGCCCCATAGAGATAAACACCATAGAAACTCGATCTTTAATCGGTATGGGTTTTAATGGAATAAAAGGCGACATAACTTTAACTCCTGTATAAATGTAACTTTATGCTAAACTCAACAAACCCATCCCAAAAGATTTAGCTGGTCCTATGCCTTTAGCTATGAGTTGTAGTAATAATTCTGGTGCTTTCACTGTTAAAATACCTGTATACATAATTGGTTGAACTTTGCCACTACGCTTTTCTTTTTGTTTATAAAAATAAATAGGTTTTTCTTTAATAATATTAACTACATTTAATATGCAGGCATCTTGAAATTTATTAGTTAACCATTGCTGTTGCTCTTCTTCTTTTATTAAAGGTACTCTAATAGAACGAATGCTTTTATTAGTAGTTTCGTTTTCTCTATCAACTATTCGCTTAACAGGATTGCTACGCAAGCAAAATTTAAATTGTTGTTTAGCACTAAAACTATAGTTAATAGTTTTACTGGCTATAATTGTTGCATTTTTATTGGCATTACATGGTTGATGCATTGATTGCATTAAGACTTTAGCACCATTATTTAAGCATATAGATTCTGCACGAAATAGAAAGGATCTTGATTCATCTTTTCTATCTGGAAATAACTCCCATAATGCACGATGCAATTCATATATATTTCTGACTTTATTAGGAGCAATATGCACCTTAGATAAATACATATTAATCTCCTTTATCTGCATGAAGATATACCATTCTAGTAGCAAATTGCCTTGGTTGCTTAGCAATGGGTACATCTCTGAGTTTAATTTTACTTTTATTTTCTACATCTTCGCTATATATAGTACCTTTTTGTGGGGCTATTTGATTTAAAGCATCTACTGAATTATTTGCAGTAACTATAGAGTCAAAAAGTGGTCTTACTAGGGGGCAGCTACGTCTACCAAGGCTAAGAGTAAAAACTGGCTTTTTTATAGCTTCTATTAGCTCTTTAATGGAAATACCTGCGATAGCTGTATTCCAAACAGCTGCCGTGTACTTGGCATCTTGCCAATATTCACGCCAAGTTTCTATCGTATGTTTTTGACTTTTTAAACTGTGATAATCTTGACGTGCGTTTTTTATCGTATGATAATCAGTTAGTTTTTGTGGTTGATGTTTACTATGATCAAACCTAACACTAAATCCAAAACTAGCATTTAGCCTATCTTGGTTAATAGCATCATCACGATCTATACCTAAAGCTGCAGCAAACAAGCCCAATAAACCACTGCGACTAGGGAAAGCTTCAGAAGGGCGTAAACCCTCAAAACTATGCTTACCCCAGCTTTGTAATGGACTTTCGAGTTTAAGGATTAAATACTCTTGCATATTTACTCCTTACCATCGTTACAAACCCAAGCTTTTAGTTCAGATAGTTTTCCCTTAAACTTTATATTAGCGGATAAGTTATCAGAGTTATCTAATGCAAATTGAGCTGTACTATCATCTAAATCATATGCATCAATTAGCTTGTTATAATGTTCATTAATCTTAGCTATTGAAGGCTGTAAAAACCCATCTCTTTTTGCTGTCACTGGTTTTTCAAAGGCATTAGCTAAAGAAATTGGTTGATCAGAAAAACTAACTAAGGCAAATTCAGCTAAATTATAAGCAGCAAAACTTTGTTGTTTAGCGCTTGGTACCACTGTAGCTAGCATATGTAATACATGTGCCGCAATTTCTAGTGCCTCTGCTCGTGAAGCATCACCTAAATTTTTTTGTAATTGACGAATATTTAAACTAGCGTAACGATAAAATACTCCAGCAGAAAATTCTTTAGTATCTAAATGCCCAGAACCTTGCTCTTGTAAATCATCTACAGCGGTAAACCAATCGATATCGGAGCTTACTTCGTGAGTAGTAATAGCATGAGCAACAGCTAAAGCGCCATCTATGTTAGTCATTAATCCTGAAGTAGCCATACGACCAGATAGGGCTATATCTTTAGCTTGAGAAGAGGCTTGAGTTATTGCTTTCCAAACATCGCTGTTTTGTAGCTTTGTGATTATTTTTTTTAATTCTTTACGATCTTCTTTTACTGCTTTTTCAAAATCTTTTTTAACTGTAATTTTGTTGGTGTCTTCTATTTTATTAAGTATTGCTTTTAATTCATCATTATTTTCTATTAAGTTAGCTAATTCTTCAATTTCTGCTTCTATCCAAGCAGCTACAGCTACTTTTTTAGAGCTAGTATCTTCAGTAGCATCATCTGATTTAGAATCTTCTGTTTTATTTTGCTTAGCTAATTTGCTCTCATCACTCCACAATACTATTGCTTTATTAATAGTTTCATCTGAAAATTTATCAGCAAATTTTTCTGTAAGCTTTTCTTTTAAAACATCTAAGTTTCGAGTTCTAGTACTAGGAGTACCTAAGTGCTGTTTATAATATTCAGAATGCCTCATTGAACTCTTTAGGCTTTGACTAGATATTCTAGTTCGACGTTTACCGCCAAATATAGCAGATTTTTGCATGCCCATATCATCGCTATTTTGGCAAGACGAACTACTAGATGTTAAAATACTAAAATTAATAAAATTTTTACTCATAATTAATTACCTTTATTTTGTTGATAAAAAAAGAAATCTTCCAGAATTTGTTGCTTTGCAAGTTTATTCCAATAAAAAATTTGCTTATCTACCTTAAAAAGATCCACTTTGGGTTCTGTAAATTGTAATAAACGACGAAGTTGAATCATATCATTAGGGTAGATAGATCGTAGCACCATAAAAATACGCTTTTCGTTTACTTTTTTGGTGGATTTTGCTAATGATTTACCTAGTGAGTTACCGCTTTCTAGATGTGTTAAATAAGGCAAGCAATAAACAAACCTTGTTAAACCATCAGATTTTCTATGAATTCCGCTAGTTAATTTATAAAAAGCTGGAATGTGTTTTAATTCCTCTGGTTCTACGACTCGACGAATTTCTGCGGCAAGTCCTCTATTATTTTCTAAATAGCTCTGATATTTGTTATAGAGCTCTAGAAAAGCAATTTCTTCGCTAGTTTGTGGCATATTTAACCTCCTATTTTAAGTTCACTTATCGATTTATTTAAGATGCGGCGGGATATAGCTAAAAGTTTTAACATTTTAGGTTCTTCTTTGTATGGTTCTGTAATCTGGTTAAATATTTTTTTAACTATAGATGCTAAGGAATTAGATAATTCTTTTAAAGAGTTATCACCTACAGTAATGTTACTTAATGTATTGTGAATTTTTTGTTCAGTTTGCTGAT
The DNA here is from genome assembly GCA_929200515.1 of Candidatus Gorgonimonas leptogorgiae. GTDB lineage: Bacteria > Pseudomonadota > Gammaproteobacteria > Pseudomonadales > Endozoicomonadaceae > CAKMZJ01. Next base: position 4,673 of record CAKNAD010000155.1, read on the forward strand.
AATATAGCTTTTCTGCTTTATTACAGAGATCAATTCCTGTTCCTGCTATTTTATCTTTAATACCTTTATAAAATAAAAATAGTGATTTGCGTAACGCATCTTTAAACTTCAATCCTAAATCAATAATATCATCTATTAACTGTATATTATCTTTGCAAGCTAAGCTTTCAGACAAAGTAAATGTTTCATGTTTTCTGTCTGTAATAGTAGCTTGGTTATTTACATAGCCACCGATAATAAATTGTATTTTATGTGCCTTTAGTAATTCTTCACTAGCTTGTACAAATACTGGAGCAGGAATTTGACCAGCTTTATCTGATTCTTTTTTTAATACAAATTTGCTTAATTGAGACCAACAAGGATTGTATTTATTAAAAGAAGGAAATTTTTCTTCTAGTTTACCTTTTTTTATTTCACTAAAAACAGGAGACAACGGGTGTCGCCAAATATTTTCAATTGTGTAATTAAATTTTTCTTTGTAAAATGCAGTATACAGTTTATCTTTTGTAGCACACATGCTACAACAACCTATTTTTGATGCTGGTAATAATTCAAATAAGTTAGGTTGCCATAATAATCCTCTTGCTAACCCTATTTCATCGGCATATAGTTTTTCCTTGGGCTTAATAAAATTATCTATATAATTGGGTTTTTGATTTAAAGTATTTTTATACTTTGGCATTGACTTTACTAAACTTTCTTCATGTAAAACATTAGCCCAAAGCATTTTTCTAATATTAGGTATTTTTATAAGCATGGTTATTGGTATAGAGCTTCTTAAACTATTTTTGAAACCACCACCAACTCCAGCTGAATTATTTGCAAAATTAAATATTGCTATAGCAACACAACTGGAGCATAAACCAGTAGCTAAATCATTTGGGTTAACAAAGGTTTTATTAGTGCCGTCATTTACCCCTGGTAACAGTTTATCTAAAGCTGTAGGTTCTTTAGCCTTTACACATCTAAACTGCATAAAAGGAGTTTCATGGTGATCGAGATCAAACCAATTTTCCTTGCCTTTGATACCTTGATCAAACTCCTCAATAGCTAACACATTTTTTATTTTTGCTTTCAAATCATCTTTATTTTTAGGCGTAAAACAAACTTGCACTATAGCTACAATAAATTGTATACAAGCAAAAACCATATCATCTCTAGGTAAAGAAATTTGGTACCCATGTTCAGTGCATAATAGTGCTTTCAATGTAATTTGTTTGAATTGTTGTTGTTCATCAATAACAGGAATCCAAGGTTTTATTAATAGTGAGTTTTTGTGCATAAATATTATCCTTTGAGTGATTTTTTATGATTATATTATCTTTAATAAAAAAAGCAAGCGTTTAATTTCTGTTAATTAAAAATAATTTAATTTTAGTACAATTATTTTTTTACACTGGTACAATTAATTTTGCAGTTAAATAAAGAGTAAACTTTATAATGAAGTTTATTCCGTTACTTAACAGGCTATGTTCCCCTCTGCGTGGGGATGAACCGCATTTTATTTCTGTGGTAATTTATATGATGATTAGTTCCCCACATCTGTGGGGATGAACCGAATTGCTAACTGGCAGGAGTTATTTGGTACGACTAAATCCTAAGGATGTACTGTAGTTATAGGTGGTTTGTTGGTAGGTGCACTGATAACCTGTTGTGGTTTTATTCATAGTTAGCCAAATATATTCGTGTTCGTCTTCTTGGAGTGATTGCCCTGCACTTGTACTTAAATTCCAATAAGATGGCACAGTAACACTATTTAAGCTAAGTTTCTCAAATTTAAAGCTCTTGTTGTTCTTACCCTGAAGACTGCTAATTAAAGTTCCATCTAACAAAACCTCGCTTCCGTTGTGATTAATAACTTTCGGCACAACGGTTAAACTCATTTCACTATCACGGGTTAAGACGGCAACATTGCTGTCGGTATCAGTAAATGCATTTATTTTTCGTAAAACCATATAACGCGCCTTGCATCTTTGTACTTCTTGTTCGATTATAAATTCTTTATGCGATTTTATAATTGCATCTGGTTCATTGCCCCAATTATCTTGTTGATACACTGCTTCAATCCATTCTCTATAAGCAACAGGGAAATTAATTATATTATTAGATGTTTCTAGTAATTGCTGAGTACGCCATAAAATACGAGCTGAACCATATATTAATTCATGTGATTTATATTCAATATCTTGAGGAATTAAAATAGTGCATAAAGGCTTCTCAAAACCAAGTAATCGTAATATATAATGTCGGTGTAGTCTACCCAAGCGCTGAAAGAGTAAATCAACAGGACAAAGTTGGGTAATCATCCAGTCAACATCTGCATCAATAGAACACTCAAAAACTTGGGTACTAACTAAAATATATCCTTTATCTCGGACACTATCCTTACCAAATATTTCTAGCACCTTGCTTTCTA
>CAKNAD010000156.1 GCA_929200515.1 Candidatus Gorgonimonas leptogorgiae
AAGCACTTGTTTAATCAAGAAGCCCCGTCCTTTAGGTCGGGGAGCATGTCACACAAATGACAATTGGTAATACTAGTTTTTAATTGCTACTTGTATATAATTTTTTATGCAACTTGTTTTGCCAGTTTTTTTATTATTCTATTAGGATTAATTTCATCGGCTTTATCATAGATTTTTGCAGCTAATCTATTTTTACCTCTACGTCCTTGTGAAATATCATCTAAACTTATTAAATGTCCATAAGTAGAAACAGTTGCAGCTAATCTATTTTTATTCAATGACATACCATAATTAGCCGGAGATAAAGATAAAATAATACATCTAAGATTTTTAATTTCAATATCGGGAATATCAAGACAAATTATTTTTATAACTCGACGAATAATCTGTTCAGCTTCAGAAAATGTATTGGAAAAATTAACTTTTTCTGCTTTGCCTGCACCTTTTGTTTTAGTATAAAATAGATGCATAGCATCATCACCTAATTCTTTAGCATGTTTTTGTTGTAAAAAATGATAATAAGCTATATTTTGATATATTAAAAGTACTGCCCAGCTGTCTTTATTGTTTATACCATTGTTAAATTGCGATTCTAAATTTTTATAATAATCATTTTCTATTATTTTTACCAATAATTGATATGATTTTTCTAAATTAGTGGATGATAGTTGTAATTCTTTGATAAACTGCCAAAAATCACGCTTAGAAGCTATATTATCTCTTGTAGGTAATTTAGTTGCTCCTGTTATTGTTTTTACTTTAGTAGTTGTCTTATTTTGAGGTCTGCTATCTGTAGCTTTATGAGTTTTATGCCAGTTTACTACCTCTTTAGTAGTAATTTCTTCTGCTATTTCTTGTGGTTCGATATTTTTAGTGGTATCAGCTATTTTTTTATGAGATTTTTTTTTACTTTTAGCAGTAGTTTTACGAGTTGTCGTCGTAGGTTCTTTTAGTAATAATTTTTGTTCTTCATCAATCTTACGTAATATCTCAGCTTCGGCACTAAAGCAATTCATATTAATTATAGCAAAATCTTTTAACTCACATTCAAGGTTTTCGATTTCTGATAAATGTCTACAATACTCACTTGCTTCATCATATAAGTTTGCAGCTTCTAAAAAATCTTGGTCATGTGTTTTTAATTTTGCTAAAGAAGCAGTAGTTTCAGCTAAGAGTATATATGCCTTGTTTAATCCAGAACCAATTAGCTCTAGATATAATTTTTTTGCTTTATCATATAACAACTGTTTTGTTACTCCATCTAGTTTATGGTTGTTATCAATTAAATGTGTAATGATTTGAGCAGTTAAATACTTACTATTTTTTATATAATTAGATTTGCCTTCTGGCTGTTGAGAAATAAATTCTAGCATATCTAAAACATTGAGTAACTCATCGTAATTGTCTTTATTAGCAATAGCTAAATATACTGTACCTAAAAAGGGTTTTGTAATTTGTGCTACTTTAGCATGTATAATTGCAAGATCTTTATTTTTAGCTAATCTTTCTGAACCCATAGCAAACCTTAGAGAATCTGTGGCCATTATTGAGTTAAATATATTGGGTAATATTGTTGGAATCTCGCTCCATTCTATTTTATCTTCAACTAATTTACTATTATCTTTTTCTAGTGTTTTTAGCCAAGTATTTAGATTATCTTGTGTCTTGATATCTATTGGTTTTACTGTTTCTATTTTTTTAGATGCATCAATCCACCTTACTAAAGGTACTACTAGGTTTGTATTTAAAAGAAAGACTTCCATAAAGTTATCGCTAATAAAAATATCATACCATGAAGTTATATCATCTGTGGGTATATTATATGCTATGAATAAATCTGTTATTTGTTGTTTGATATAAGCTATTTTTCTATTAATTATACTATAGTTTTTCTCTGCATGTTTAGCTACAACTTCACATTTTTTTTTATTAATTCTTGATTGTTGTTGCATGTCTTGAAACAGATAAGTTGAATAGCATAATCCTTTAATTAATACAATGAATTTCTCTAAAAAAACAGCAATGTTTTCTGATAACAGTGTGGTATGAATTCCTTTAAAAATAGGTTTATCTAAATTACTATAATAAAAATCAATTGCAGTAGATAACTTGCTGATTAATTTTATATAATCATCTTGATTTTGATAGTAACTAGTAAACAAACCAACTAAAGTTATAAAATTTTGGTATATCTTATTCTTAAAACTAAGCTGACAATAGTCTATACTATTACTTTTTTGTAAAAACATCTTAATCATAGAAGACAATACTATTAGTTGATTCATACTATTATATCTATTTTCTATAGAATAGTTTTTATTACTAGTAACTTTGTTGCATGATTCTTCTATTTCTGTAAATTTTGATAATATAGCTTTAAAATTTAGATCATCAAGGTTATCGTTATCACTAAGGATTGTAGTATAATATGAAGATAATATTCCAGAACAAATATGAGATTTTTGTTTAATAAGCTGATCTATAACAAGTTGTTTGTTTTTGTGATCGTCTAATACAAGATAACAATTAAACAGATGTGATTGTATAAAATCTAGCATTTTATCTTCTAATTTAGGCTCTAAAGAATTGCTACCATACTTATAAGAAGTTGTTGGATTATATTTATTCCATATTGTTATTATTTGTTGTTTTATTTCAAGTAATTCAATGACTATTTCTTCAACTTCCTCTTTTACTATTCTGTTATTTGCTCTATAAAGAAAAATTTCTTCGATCTTAGCATAAATATGAGCTAATTTGTCATAGGTATCGTTTAACTCAGGATATATATTGTGAGCTATATTTTTACGTGGAAAGGTATGGCTGAAGTCACAGAAGCCATGGTTTTCTTTCTCAAAAGATTGGCTAATTACAGCTGTTCTGGCCTTAAATGCGTTTATGGATCTGTCGGTATCTTTAGTTTTCCTAATATCTCGAGAGTCTAAATCTTTATATTTAGTAATGTCTACTGGCCGTTTAGACGTACTTTTAGGCGTTTTTTTCTTGGTTTTTTTTGTTGCTTTTGTTTTTTTAGATGTCACTTCTGTTTTCAAAGATATATCTTCTTGTGACTTAGCCGGGTTTATATTTGTAAAAGAGTTGAGCATATACATACCTTTATTATGATTTATCGTAATAACTTTATATTTTTAATATTAGACGTAATTTATTGTTAATAGTTCATTTAAAGCGTTACAGTTAGGTGTTTTATAATAAAAAAGTAGTAATGCAGGTTTAATACGCTAAAAAACTTACCCACTAAAATTAATTAAAAAGAGTTATTTCATTGTTAAAAAACTTTGAAATGCAACCCGCATTCCTGCGGTATTTTGCCTTGAAACAAACCATTTTACTTAGCTCTAAAACCTAGTCTTTCATTTTATATTTGCATATTATGAGGCTTTTTTTGCCAGTTTTTTTATAATTCTTTTGGGGTTTATTTCATCGGCTTTATCATAGATTTTTGCAGCTAATCTATTTTTACCTCTACGTCCTTGTGAAATATCATCTAAACTTATTAAATGTCCATAAGTAGAAACAGTTGCAGCTAATCTATTTTTAAACGGTGACTTTTTATAATTATCTGGCGATAGCGATAACACAAGCTCTCTGAGATCTTTAGTTTCGACATCTGGAATATCACAACAAACTAATTTTATAACTTTACGAATAATCTGTTCCGCTTCAGAAGATGTATTAGCAAAATCAACTTTTTCTTTTTTACTCGCATCTGTAGTATAAAACAGCTCCATATTATGGCCTATTTCTTTTGCATATTTTTGTTGTAAAAAATGATAGTATGCCATATGTTGATATACTAAAAGAACTATCCAGCTGTCTGCATTCGTGATGCCGTTTTTAAATTTAGTTTCTAGTATATTAAAATAATCATTTTGTAGTATTTTTACCAATAAAGCATATGAATCTTCTAAATTAGTAGGATACATTTGTAATTCTTGGATAATTTTCCAAAAATCACGCTTAGAGGTTATTTCATCTTTTGTAGGTAATTTAATTATTGTTTTTTGTGTTGCTTTAGTAGTTTTTTTGCTTTGATGTTGGCTATCTGTAGTTTTATAAGTTTTCTGCCAGTTTGCTACCTCTTTGATAGTAACATCTGCTGCTATTTCTTGTTGCCCGATATTTTTAGTGGTACCAGCTGTTTTTTTGTGAGATTTTTTTTTACTTTTAGTGGTGATTTTAGGCGTTTCTGTTGTCAGTTCTAGCAGTAATGTTTCTCGTTCTTTATCAAGCACACGTAACATTTCAGCTTCTGCACTAAAACAATTAATATTAATTATAGCAAGATCTTGTAACTCAGCGTCAAGGTTATCGATTTCTGATAAAATTCTACAATATTCACTTGCTTCATCATATAAACTAGCTGCTTCTAAAAAATTATCATTATGCATTTTTACTTTAGCTAAAGAAGCCGTAGTTTCTGCTAATAATAAATATGCTTTATTTGTTCCTAAGTCAGCTAACTCTAGATACAACTTTTTAGCTTTATCAAATAAAAAATATTTTTGGTCTAATTTTAGTTTATCATTTTTATCAAGCAAATATGTAATTATTTGAGCTGTTAAATATTTACTACTTGTTGTATATTTAGATTTATCTTTTGGTTGTTGAGAAATGAAATCTAGCATATTTAGAATAGTTAATAACTCATCGTAATCATCATTATTAGCTATAGCTAATAATGTAGTTCCTAGAAAAGGAAAAAAAGTTTGATTTATTTTTGCATGCAATATTGCTAAACATTTATTTTTAAATGTTGTACATGATCCAAAGGCAAACTCTAGAGATTTACCTATTAAACACTTACAAAATAAAGATAATATTATTGTTGGTATATTATTCCATTCTCTTGTATCATTAATTAAAGATTTATAATCTTTTTCTAGTATATTTAACCATTGTTTTATTTCATTTTTTATTTCTATATGTTCTTGAGGAATATCTTTAAGTTTAATAGATAAATCAACCCATTTTGCTAAATTTATACTGCAACCTACTGTGGAAGTATTGATGAATACATCTATAAATCTTTCTTCCATAAAAGTATCATACCAAGAGCTAATATCAGTAACATCTATATTATATTTTATAAATAATTGTTTTATTTGCTGTTTAATACTATCTAGTTCTTGGCTGTATATTTGTTTATGCATATCTAATTTTTTTTGATCTTGAGATAGTTTTTTTTCTCCTTGTTTATAATTATCAGTTGCTTGTAATAAATCTTCATTCAATTTAGAAAATTCATTGATAAAAATAATAGCATTATCTGTTAACAGGGTATCATGAATACCTTTTAAAAGAGGGTTATCTATATTGTTATAGTAGAGATCAAGTCCTAAAGATAGAGTTTTCATATGATCTTTATAATTTTCACTACCGTCATAAAAACCAGCAAACTTCATCACAAGTGCCAAAAATTTAATAGTTATCTTACTATCGTTAACAAGTTTACAATAGTCTATATGGGCTTTATCTAAACATAGTTTCATAGTAGAAACAATTACAGCTATTTGATTATTTTCAGTACTTGTATTAGATGAAACCCCCTTTTTATAAAAAGATTCTAATTTTTTATATTTTATTAATATCTCTTTAAAATTAAGATTATCAATTTTTTCATGATCAGTAATATTTGCAAGAAACATTGAACCGCATAAATCAACACAAACTATAGATTTTTGGTTTATTATTTGATTAATAATAATTAGTTTATTTGTATTATCATCAATTTCAGAATAACAGTTATATAACTGTACTTGTATAATATCTAACAATTTATCTTCTAATTTCATGTTGGAAGCCCGAGCATTTCCAACATATTTATAAGGTATTCCTGGGTGGTATTTATTCCATATTGTTATTATTTCTTGTTTTATATTGATTAATTCAACAATAAATTCTTTAATTGTATTTTTATCTTCTTCTAAAAGCGTCTGTTTTGCGTTTATAGAACTCTCAACTTTAGTGAAAAGTTGTGACATTCTTGTATAAATTTTATCTAATTCGGGAGATATTGTATAATGATTAGATGTTTTAGATGGGAAACTATACCTAAATTTACTGTTTATCTGATCTTCGTTTTCGAAAGCTCGAGACTTAATTGTAGTTCTAGTTAGAAATTCTTTCATAGATATATCTGAACCGTTAATTATAACAGCCTTTCTTGTACGTAAATCTGTATAACTGTTAATTTCTGGTTGCTTTTCAATTATGCTCGCTTTATTTCTTTTTTTTTTGTTTTTTTTAGCAATCACCTTTTTTGGTGTTAGGCTAGATGCCTCTGCTACATTAGTTGAATTTATAGAAGATGAAGAGTTAATCATATTTTAGTCCCTTATATTAATAGTTTATATTAACTTAAGACATTTTTTATGATAAATAGTTCATTTATAATTTTATCTCGTTTTTAAAGAAATAAGGATTACAGAAATTTTTGATATAAATTTAAGCGAAACGAAGATAGTACAATATTATAAATTACGTTTTTAAATTGAATTTATTTTTCGAAATGTTATACAGGTAGCAGATGGAAATGCTAGGTTTTAGAGCTAAGTAAAATGGTTTAATTCAAGGCAAAATAACGCAGAAATGCTGGTTGCATTTCAAGATGCTTTAACGATGAAGTAAATCTTTTTAATTGCTCCCGCAGGGCAAGTTTTTTGGCTTTTAAACTGTGTTACTACTTTTTAGTTTAGCACGAATATAAATAGCTAAAGTAGGTTCCTTGTTTAATAATCCAAAAATTACTTGCTGAAAATCCGTATTTCTAACTGTTATCTGTGTATCTTCTTTTTATTAATTTTTATTAAACTTCAGTAATTAAATATTCTTCTGATGGTGATTTTCTTATTATTGATTTTTTTCGTTTATTATTTTTAATTGTTTTAACTTTTTTAGCTATGATGGCAATACAAACAATAGATACTATAAACACACTAGTAAATATAATAGGATGTTCTTG
>CAKNAD010000157.1 GCA_929200515.1 Candidatus Gorgonimonas leptogorgiae
GTTCATTAATATTTATACATGGTTTAACACTCTATTTTTATAAGGAATTTATAAATATTTATTATAAATAGTTAAAAAGCAAGGAAATCAAACTTAGAAGTACATAACATCAAGTGTAATATGTAGTAGCTCAAACCTAACTTGACAGTAACTTTAAAAATTAGAAGTCTGTTATACCCCTTTTAGTTGAAGATAACACGCAATTTATAAGGTTTTTGTCTTGTATTATTCAAAATTTTACTATAAAGCTCCTAATTATAAATCAATATTATAATATTTTTTAGTATAATCTTTTAATGTTATATTTGTAGAAGAATTTATTTTTTTATCAGGATTTAAAATTTTACTGTTAATAAACGCTTGCTGTAAAGTATTTCTTGCTTCTTCGGTTATGTTTGGGTTGCATAAAATACCAAGAAAGTTATCTTCTAATATTTTAAATATAAGCTCTGGAAGATATTGATGTACATAAATATATAAGCTTTTTGAAAATTCTTCTAAATTATATTTGTTTTGCGTGATAAGTTTAGCTATTAGTTTAGCGTAATGTAATTTTACGCTTTCAGACTCTGAATCAAAAATTCCTTCATATATAAGCTTTATAGGTATATCATTGTATGATATATTTTTTATTATGCATTCTGGAATATCTTCTATTTTACCTATTATGGTATATAAGCAAGCTATTTCAACTATGTTTTTTGTGTTATCAGAAATATTAGTTAAATATAAATATATTTCATCATTAAAATCTTCAGTTTTTAGTAAAATATCTTTTAAATAAGACAATATTATATAGCAGGAACCGTATTTATTAGCATACTCTGGTATTTTATCTATATTACGTTGTAAAATACTAAGACACACTTTATAGTCAGATAAATCAAGAAACACTAGATTTTTACATCTAGTATTTAGTATTTCTTCAAGCCAATAAACACAACAAGACAATACATCAACATTAGCATCTTTAATCGCTTCTTTTATCAAAATCCTTATTTCACGAGCTGTAGCTGATATAAATCTTATATCTTGATAGGTAGTTATGTTTATCAGTTCCCCTTTAGTAGAATATTTACTAAAATAATTTTCTCTTATCATATCCGTGTTTTTATAAAATATTAGCAATTTATAAAACTCTTCAGTAGTTTTGCTTCTTAATTTATGTGATTTAAAATCAGTGGTACTAAGTATTCTAGGAATGTGAAACTCTGGAGTAAAAATAACAGTTAAAAATTCATTTAGTTCAGGTAAAGAACAATTTTGATAAATAAAATTTTTTAGTCGTCTGCATTCGGTCTTTCTAATAATATAAATAGAATGATAAGCAAGTCCTAAGCGCATATCTTTTTCGGTAAACATAGGAATATCTTTGTTTCCTAAAGAACCATGGATTTTCTCATATATGTGTTTTTGTAACCTAGGATAAGTCTTACAAAAAATACATCTTATATCACTAGGAAGAATCCCATTATGGAAGTGATCTGTAAGTGTAAAGTAACCTAAAGTCCCATTTTTGTGATGAGTTAGATATGCTTTATAACCGTAGTCGGTATTATCTCCTATTTCGCTATATTCTGGTTTGATAGCTAAATCAGCGTCGTCAAAACTTACAGAAAAAAACACAAAATCATTGTTGCTTAGTGCTGTTATGTCTTGTTGTTTAGTTAAACCTCTACATATTGCTCCAGATTCATTTAAACAACGATTAGATTTAATAGTTAATGTAGATTCTTCTTTACTATTTAGATGATCTAAATTATAGGCAGTTTGATGTCTTAGAGTAAAATTTGGTAAGTTGATGATTCGTTGCAAAAAAGCTTGTTCTTGATCAGTTAATTCCCCTAGATGGTTTTTTATTTCTTTAATTGCTTTATCAGATAATTTTTGTGCAATTGTTAAGTAATCTACAAGTGATTTTGGGCTAGATGATATTTCTTTATATTGTTTAAAGTACTCACCATTATCAAACATATGTTTATAGGCTTTAGCTGCAAGAAATTTTTTAAAAAAAAGTTGTATTTTTCTAGCCGCTAAATTTTTTTGCAAGTAATCTGTCTTTGAGTTATTGCTTGAAAAACATAGTGTATTTGTGGCAGTAGTTGTTGTATTATAAGATGAAAAATTATTAAATGAGACATTATTATATCTATTTTGAATATTCATTAAAATATTCCCTTGTATTTTTTGATAAAATATAGAGCTAACTAGGTAATATTTTTAATGAATAGCTATTATTTAGCCCCATATTAGTTATTAAGTAATAAACTAGCAATGATATATATTTAGACTATTTCCTTATGAATAAGGTTCAAGTGTTATTATTTTTTATATTGCTAGGGGCTGATATTGTAGTAGCATCAACTAAAGTATTTTGTGATCCTAAATAACCAAGATTAGACGTTTCAATTGTACTATTTATCTCATTGTTTTCTTTTTTTCGTATAAAAACTACCAATGCTGACTATGTAGGTGCTTGTAACATTTTAAGGGTAGGACATACTCGGTTAGCCTGTTAAGACATAGGGTTCGTTAGAACACTAGCACAGGAAGCACTTGTTTAATCAAGAAGCCCCGTCCTTTAGGTCGGGGAGCATGTCACAAAGAAATCATGGATTGTATAAAATACGCATATTATCTGGGTTTGCACTATCAATTCCGCACTGGCATTTTAATGTATTCATAATATTTACCATATGAACGCAACATTCTTTGCACATTGTGTGTTTGCATTCTAATTCAATATTTGGGAACCTTTCCAGACAAATCTGACAAGGCCTAGGTTCGTGTTCGGAGTCAGGTGCCTGAGTTAAAAATCCTTCCAAAGTCTTGAGGTCTTGGTTTGCTCCTAGTTGGCGTATTATTGGTTGATTACCTATTGGTTGGCGTATTATTGGTTGGTTTTCTATTTGTACCCTATTCGCGTCGAGTTGTACTCTATTCGCGCTGAGATATGCAATCGCCAAACCAGTTCCCGCAAAAGCGTTGATAAAACAGAGTGCAGCTGTCGACCCACAAACGCTTAGATATCCCGGATTACATTTAAGTGCAGAAAGGTAGAATTCATTAAAGTTACCAGGGTAAATTTTGGAACAATTGTAAGTAAGCGCTAGGCAACCACCACATTTGTTACATTGAAGCCAATGCCGGAATCTATTATCACGATGAATACCTACATTCGGATTGAGAGTTAAAAAAGAAGGGAGAAAATTAGACAAAAAAGGGATTATAAGATTATCCCATCCAGAAACTGCAACAACAGGTTTAACTAATAGTAGAAAAATAAATATTATACGAAATGAGTACATACTTTATGACCTGGGTAATAAAAATTATACTTAACTAAGCTTTCGAAGATAACTGAGTTTTATAGTGTTGTGAATAGTTTAATTGCAAATAGTTTATTAATATTTAATATTTCAGGTGTTATATACATGGTTTAACACTCTATTTTTATAAGGAATTTATAAATATTTATTATAAATAGTTAAAAAGCAAGGAAATCAAACTTAGAAGTACATAACATCAAGTGTAATATGTAGTAGCTCAAACCTAACTTGACAGTAACTTTAAAAATTAGAAGTCTGTTATACCCCTTTTAGTTGAAGATAACACGCAATTTATAAGGTTTTTGTCTTGTATTATTCAAAATTTTACTATAAAGCTCCTAATTATAAATCAATATTATAATATTTTTTAGTATAATCTTTTAATGTTATATTTGTAGAAGAATTTATTTTTTTATCAGGATTTAAAATTTTACTGTTAATAAACGCTTGCTGTAAAGTATTTCTTGCTTCTTCGGTTATGTTTGGGTTGCATAAAATACCAAGAAAGTTATCTTCTAATATTTTAAATATAAGCTCTGGAAGATATTGATGTACATAAATATATAAGCTTTTTGAAAATTCTTCTAAATTATATTTGTTTTGCGTGATAAGTTTAGCTATTAGTTTAGCGTAATGTAATTTTACGCTTTCAGACTCTGAATCAAAAATTCCTTCATATATAAGCTTTATAGGTATATCATTGTATGATATATTTTTTATTATGCATTCTGGAATATCTTCTATTTTACCTATTATGGTATATAAGCAAGCTATTTCAACTATGTTTTTTGTGTTATCAGAAATATTAGTTAAATATAAATATATTTCATCATTAAAATCTTCAGTTTTTAGTAAAATATCTTTTAAATAAGACAATATTATATAGCAGGAACCGTATTTATTAGCATACTCTGGTATTTTATCTATATTACGTTGTAAAATACTAAGACACACTTTATAGTCAGATAAATCAAGAAACACTAGATTTTTACATCTAGTATTTAGTATTTCTTCAAGCCAATAAACACAACAAGACAATACATCAACATTAGCATCTTTAATCGCTTCTTTTATCAAAATCCTTATTTCACGAGCTGTAGCTGATATAAATCTTATATCTTGATAGGTAGTTATGTTTATCAGTTCCCCTTTAGTAGAATATTTACTAAAATAATTTTCTCTTATCATATCCGTGTTTTTATAAAATATTAGCAATTTATAAAACTCTTCAGTAGTTTTGCTTCTTAATTTATGTGATTTAAAATCAGTGGTACTAAGTATTCTAGGAATGTGAAACTCTGGAGTAAAAATAACAGTTAAAAATTCATTTAGTTCAGGTAAAGAACAATTTTGATAAATAAAATTTTTTAGTCGTCTGCATTCGGTCTTTCTAATAATATAAATAGAATGATAAGCAAGTCCTAAGCGCATATCTTTTTCGGTAAACATAGGAATATCTTTGTTTCCTAAAGAACCATGGATTTTCTCATATATGTGTTTTTGTAACCTAGGATAAGTCTTACAAAAAATACATCTTATATCACTAGGAAGAATCCCATTATGGAAGTGATCTGTAAGTGTAAAGTAACCTAAAGTCCCATTTTTGTGATGAGTTAGATATGCTTTATAACCGTAGTCGGTATTATCTCCTATTTCGCTATATTCTGGTTTGATAGCTAAATCAGCGTCGTCAAAACTTACAGAAAAAAACACAAAATCATTGTTGCTTAGTGCTGTTATGTCTTGTTGTTTAGTTAAACCTCTACATATTGCTCCAGATTCATTTAAACAACGATTAGATTTAATAGTTAATGTAGATTCTTCTTTACTATTTAGATGATCTAAATTATAGGCAGTTTGATGTCTTAGAGTAAAATTTGGTAAGTTGATGATTCGTTGCAAAAAAGCTTGTTCTTGATCAGTTAATTCCCCTAGATGGTTTTTTATTTCTTTAATTGCTTTATCAGATAATTTTTGTGCAATTGTTAAGTAATCTACAAGTGATTTTGGGCTAGATGATATTTCTTTATATTGTTTAAAGTACTCACCATTATCAAACATATGTTTATAGGCTTTAGCTGCAAGAAATTTTTTAAAAAAAAGTTGTATTTTTCTAGCCGCTAAATTTTTTTGCAAGTAATCTGTCTTTGAGTTATTGCTTGAAAAACATAGTGTATTTGTGGCAGTAGTTGTTGTATTATAAGATGAAAAATTATTAAATGAGACATTATTATATCTATTTTGAATATTCATTAAAATATTCCCTTGTATTTTTTGATAAAATATAGAGCTAACTAGGTAATATTTTTAATGAATAGCTATTATTTAGCCCCATATTAGTTATTAAGTAATAAACTAGCAATGATATATATTTAGACTATTTCCTTATGAATAAGGTTCAAGTGTTATTATTTTTTATATTGCTAGGGGCTGATATTGTAGTAGCATCAACTAAAGTATTTTGTGATCCTAAATAACCAAGATTAGACGTTTCAATTGTACTATTTATCTCATTGTTTTCTTTTTTTCGTATAAAAACTACCAATGCTGACTATGTAGGTGCTTGTAACATTTTAAGGGTAGGACATACTCGGTTAGCCTGTTAAGACATAGGGTTCGTTAGAACACTAGCACAGGAAGCACTTGTTTAATCAAGAAGCCCCGTCCTTTAGGTCGGGGAGCATGTCACAAAGAAATCATGGATTGTATAAAATACGCATATTATCTGGGTTTGCACTATCAATTCCGCACTGGCATTTTAATGTATTCATAATATTTACCATATGAACGCAACATTCTTTGCACATTGTGTGTTTGCATTCTAATTCAATATTTGGGAACCTTTCCAGACAAATCTGACAAGGCCTAGGTTCGTGTTCGGAGTCAGGTGCCTGAGTTAAAAATCCTTCCAAAGTCTTGAGGTCTTGGTTTGCTCCTAGTTGGCGTATTATTGGTTGATTACCTATTGGTTGGCGTATTATTGGTTGGTTTTCTATTTGTACCCTATTCGCGTCGAGTTGTACTCTATTCGCGCTGAGATATGCAATCGCCAAACCAGTTCCCGCAAAAGCGTTGATAAAACAGAGTGCAGCTGTCGACCCACAAACGCTTAGATATCCCGGATTACATTTAAGTGCAGAAAGGTAGAATTCATTAAAGTTACCAGGGTAAATTTTGGAACAATTGTAAGTAAGCGCTAGGCAACCACCACATTTGTTACATTGAAGCCAATGCCGGAATCTATTATCACGATGAATACCTACATTCGGATTGAGAGTTAAAAAAGAAGGGAGAAAATTAGACAAAAAAGGGATTATAAGATTATCCCATCCAGAAACTGCAACAACAGGTTTAACTAATAGTAGAAAAATAAATATTATACGAAATGAGTACATACTTTATGACCTGGGTAATAAAAATTATACTTAACTAAGCTTTCGAAGATAACTGAGTTTTATAGTGTTGTGAATAGTTTAATTGCAAATAGTTTATTAATATTTAATATTTCAGGTGTTATATACATGGTTTAACACTCTATTTTTATAACAATACTTCGGACAGTTTCATGAAGC
>CAKNAD010000158.1 GCA_929200515.1 Candidatus Gorgonimonas leptogorgiae
AGATCTTTTTCTTTAGCCCTGAAACCTAGCATTTTCATCTGCCACGTGTATATTACTTAAGCTGTAATTATAACCCTTAGAGAATCTAATCTTAGTCTAGCTTGCTTAATAGCTTTTTGCCCTTCATTTATTATATTTTCTAAATAATCAATTTCATCCTGACGCACAGAAGGATTTATCTTACGTAAATATTGCAATCGATTTAGTGAATTAGCAATATCATTTGTAAACGTATTATATGAATTATTGATAATATCTTCAACTTTTGCATTAGCATGTTCTTCTGCCTTTTTGATCATTTTAATAATCTTGTCAGAAGATCTTTTTGCTAATTTTCTTGCCATGTTTTTATCAATAGATTTTAGTTTTTTATCTAGAGAATCAAATTTTATTTTCTCAATAGTTTTATAACTTGGGTCTATTAAACAACGTATAGGAGTTGCTGGTAAATAGCGATCTAATTGCAAATTCTTATTAGCAACTGTTTCTAATACAAATATTACCTCCAACATTATAGTGCCACTAGGAATGCTAGTATTAGGCAATAATGCTACAGATGTATTCCCTACCTCACTATTAATAATACTTTCCATTCCCTCTATTATAATAGGATGTTCCCATGTTAAAAACTCTATATCATCTCGTGATAGAGCAAGTTTTCTATCTGTTGTTAATGTTAAAGTATCTTTAATTACACTAGGTAAGGGACTGCTTATATATTCAGGAGACATAACAATAAAGCAATCTTTAGAATGCTGTTCTAATTCTACTCCCATATTATCAAACAATTGTTCTGCATATTGCAATAAAGCTACTGGGCTTTCTTCGTTTTGTATCTGCTTTTCAATACTATCTGTTGATCCTAACCCCTTATAATTCAGCTCTAATAGTTTATCTTTTCCTTGCTGTAATTCAATTTTATAATTGTAACTAAGCTTTTTAGACTCATCTATTAGTTTTTTAAATCCGTCATTATCAATATTTTCTAATGAAATAAGCTCTTTTAGATATTTTTCCTGCTGGTTATATACCATCATTGCTGTTGCAGATACTTGCGAAAACGAGTTTAAACCATCGTTATACCATTTAAATAATAGCTCTTGAGCGTGCCCCTGCAAATAAGGAACATGTATCTTTATATTATGTTGCTGCCCTATACGATCTAAACGACCAATTCGCTGTTCTAGTTGATCGGGTATAATAGGTAAATCAAATAATATTAAATCATGTACAAACTGAAAGTTACGGCCTTCGCTACCAATTTCAGAACAAATCAGCGCTTGTATCCCGTCTTCTTCAGCAAACCAAGCAGCCGCTCGATCTCTTTCTACTATAGTCATACCTTCGTGAAATACACTAGTTGATATTCCTGATAAAATTTTCAATGCACTTTGTATTTCCATTGCTGTAGACGCTTTAGCACATATTAATAAAACTTTCCTATTAATCAAAATTTTTAAGGCATCTATTAGCCATACTATTCTAGGATCGATTTTCCACCATGGAATTGCTTCATCTGGAAGAAGAGTTTCTATTTGCTTAAAATAACAGACTTCAGGATATAACAATTGTTCTAAATTATCAGCTTTACTCGTTGCTAGTTGATATAGTTCTGGTAATTGTTGTGGATAATCTTGTACTAGTCGCTTAGGAAATCCACCAGTAGATTCACGTGTATTACGAAATAATACCCTACTAGTTCCGTGTCTATCTATTATTGCTTGTATTAACTTATTACCTAATTTTTGCTGCTCAAGGCTGTCGCTAGATAACTTATTAAAATTACTAATATCCTCTTGGTAATCTTCACCTAAAAAGGTTAATAAATATTGACTAAATTCATTAGAAATAGTTGAATGATTTTTTATATCTAACGCGATATCAGCTATTTGTTTATAGTTTTTTTCTTGTTGTAAAAAACTATTAAAATCAGAAAATCTGTTATGATCAATTAATTTCAAACGCTCAAAATGGCTTTTATGTCCTTTTTGATCTGGAGTCGCTGTTAATAACAATAATCCAGGAATAGTTTGTGCTAACGGTTCTATTGTTTTAAAATAGCAATTAGGCTCTTCTTCAAAAACTAAATGATGAGCTTCATCTATGACCATTATATCAAAGTTACTATCAATAATTTGTTTGCTTCTATTAGGAAAGTCACAAATAAAGCTTAAAGTACAAATTATTAATTGCTCGCTATCAAACGGGTTGTCACAATTTGTATTAACACAACGTTCTTCATCAAAAAGTTTAAATGCAAGATTAAACTTGCGTAGCATTTCTACTATCCATTGATGCAACAAGCTATCTGGAACAATAATCAGTATACGACTAGCTCTTTCTGTTATTAATTGTTGATGCAGTATTAACCCTGCTTCTATAGTTTTACCTAAGCCTACTTCGTCTGCTAGCATTACTCTTGGTGCATGTCTATTAGCTACCTCGGTGACTAGACGCAATTGATGCGATAACAGCCCTGTTCTTGGTCCTAACAAACCACGAAACTTAGATTTTTTTAATATATGATTATTTACTAAGGTTTTATAACGCAAAGGAAAGCATTTAAAAGGGTCTATACTTCCTGTAAGTAAACGATCTTGAGCATGAGCAAGCTTAAGATGGTTTGCAATTTTAGATTCGTGCAAAGAAGTTATTGTGCCTTCTTTATCAACTTTATATATATACAAACCATCAATTTCTTCTACACTTATAACTGTAGCTGACCAACCTTGGTAGCTTTCTATGTTATCACCAGGATGAAATGAAACTCTTGTCAAAGGACTGTTTGTAATCGAATAGTTTCGGGTTTTATCTGTTGCTGGGAAATACAGAATAACCACTCGATTTTTAATATTAGTAACAGTTCCTATGCCCTGATCTAATTCTGTGTCGATAACCCAGCGTTGTCCTGGAACAAAAATAGACATATAACTACTATGACCTTAAAAAAAATATATACATAATCAACTTAAACATACAAACTTTATACGACATCTTGTTATCATTTAGGTTAGCTAAAGATATATACATGGCAGTTAGAAACACTAAATTTAATCTACCACATATATAGCACATGTTATTAATAAATAATCTAAAAAATCTCTTTGTATATCAAGGTGAGATAATATTAAATTGGTTTAAATAAAAGCACAGTTTGCGATAAAACTAACTTGCTCAGTATTCTAGCTTAAAACTGAAAAAAATTCTATTTAATTATTAATCAATATATTTTAGCTTCGCCTGGAGGACGAGTTTTAAAACGTCTGTGAAGCCACATATATTGATCTGGATGCTGTCTTACGACTGTTTCAATAAAATTATTTATCTTGATTTCATTTTCTCCAGTATTAAAATTGTCGTTCAGTTTAAGCTCAGGATGAAATCTAAGATTATAGCCATCATTATTATGCTTTCTAGTAAAAGACATAGGTACCACTTTTGCCTTTCCTATACTTGCTAATTTAGCAGTTGTATTAATAGTTGCTACCTTCTTTATACCAAAAAAAGGAACAAATACACTATGTTCAGAGCCGTAATCTTGATCTGGAGCATACCAAAGAATATTTTTCTTTCGTAAAGTTTTTATCATGTTACGAATATCATTTTTATCTATCATTCTTCCTTTGTGATCATGATTATTCCTAAATTTAGATTGTAAATATTCGTATAGCTCGTTATCGTGCTTTCTATATACAGCACTAAGACTAAAATAGTTAGCAACAGCTTTACCTGCTAACTCTATAGTAGTGTTATGCATAACCATCAATAGAACACCAGAATCATTATGTGCTTGCAGTAGATTTTCTATGTCATGGCATGTGATTAATTTCTTTAACCTAGAATTACTCCACCACCAAGAAATAATTACTTCAATAACACCTATGCCCACAGAAAAAAAATGGTTACGCACTAATTGTTGCTGTTGTTCTAAAGTTAAATCTTTAAAACACATAGATATATTTGTTGTTGCTATGTACCTACGGCGTTTAGCTATTTTAAATATTAACCAACCTAAAAGTTTGCCTATATTTAATAAAGCTTTATATGGCAACAAAGATAACACCCAGGTTAAGCCACAAATAAACCATATTAACCAATATTTAGGCTGTAAAAATTTCCATTTAAATTTCATTTGTTATATATATACTAGCTTACGGAGATACCGTTTGTTGTTGAATAGCTAAGATATCTTTAATCCCAGATTTTGCTAAAGCTAACATTGCAGTAAGCTCTGTCTCGCTAAAAGCACCTGATTCCGCAGTTCCTTGTACCTCAATAAACTTATTATCATCAGTCATGACAACATTTAAATCGGTATCTGCTTGCGAATCTTCTTTATAGTCTAAATCTAGAATAGGAGCACCTTTATAAATCCCCACCGACACCGCTGCAATCCAGTTTTTAAGCGGGTTAGTCTTAATCATTTTTTTTTGTTGCATATTGTTTATAGCTTCATAAAGTGCTACTGAAGCACCTGTTATAGCTGCTGTTCTTGTGCCGCCATCTGCTTGGATTACATCGCAATCTATATATATAGTATAATCCCCTAGTTTGTTAAGATCTATAGCAGCACGAAGGCTTCTGCCTATAAGGCGCTGAATTTCCTGTGTTCTTCCCGATGCTTTACCTTTAGATGACTCTCTTATCATTCTATCACTTGTGGATCTAGGGAGCATGCCATACTCTGCAGTTAACCAACCTTTATTTGTTCCTTTTAAAAACCTTGGAGTGCCTTTTTCTACGCTAGCAGTACAAATTACTTTGGTTTCTCCAAACTCAACTAAAGAAGATCCTTCAGCATTTTTAATATAATCTTTAGTTATATTAATAGTTCTTAGTTCATCGGCTGTTCTTCCTGATGGACGCATAAGTAAATATCTCCCAATTTATTAATTTTAAAAATATACACCTAATATACATTATTTAGAATAAATAATATATAACCCTTATGCTTGAAGATAATTTTTTTACGTTATTTCTAATATTTGCACTCTAATGGAAAATACTATACAATATTGCATATAATAATAACTTAAAAAGACAAACATCTATGATTTCAAATACAGCAGGCCTTTGTATAAATGCAAATGTAAATTTAACAGCAAACAATAACATCGAAGAAAAACCGTTTTTCTCAGCAAAAATTTGGCGTCATATAGTTAGTTTTTGTGGTATCAGCACTGCATTATCAATTAATCGCTCATGTAAATACATTCATTTTGTCACAAAAGAAGACTTACAAAAAAAAATAGAAATGGCGCTCTATTGTAAAAGAGTCCCCGATAACTGCGATGCTTATTCTATAAAAAATTATAAAGAATTTATTGCACCAATACTAGAAAATCTTGATGCTAAAACGAAAAATATTATAGATTTACATTTAGACAATCTAAAAAAAAGTAAAATCACTTCAACTATTGAGAATACATTTAGTGCTTTTCTTTTTAATAGCTTAGCACATACTGCTAAAAATATTCCAACAGCAACAAGTGTAATTAATGAATTAGAGCTTAATCAAGTAACAGAACATATAATGAATTTTGCAAATAATTGTTACGTTGCTAGATTTAGTCATTCTCAAAATAAAATACACATATACCAATTTAATTTTCAAGCAAACATAGATTTATTAGAAATTATATCTCCGACAGTGGTAAACGAATATATAATCAAAATGCAGTTTACAAATAAAAATAATTTATTAGTTTTAATAAGAAATAATATCGAAAATAAACTAAAATTAGCTTTATTTGAATTAAATTTAGGTAACACTTCTGATATCTCAAAAGTTAATCAATTATGGAGTTATACAACAAATAATTTTGGGATATTACATTTTGCTAAAGCTGTAATATTTCCTAATAGTAACGATAGCAAGATAATTTTAATAAAACATGACTCTAAAGAAAATCAAGAAACTTTTCTATTAACAATAAACGATTCCAACTATAAAATACACAAATATAATTTTTATGATATTAAACAAACTCCTTTTTCTCAAATACATGAAATTATATTTTGTAATAATGGGCTTGATTTAGCTTTGATTACAGAAGATAGATCTTACAATAAAGAACTTTACCTTTTGGCACGTAACAATAATACAGAAAGATTTATAGAGCAACAACTACCAATATTCGACACTTCTGATTTATTATATAGGTATTATAAAGATTTGCAATTCAATAAATCTGGAAGTATTTGTATTTATATATCTCAGGGTTATAAAATTGTTCTACTTAATAAAATTGCTGGTAAATGGTATTTTTCTATGCATTTACAAGATAGTTATTATTATGGTTTAAGCTTAACGCTAGATGAAAAAAACATTTTTATTATAAGAGCATATAAAGATTTTAAAAACAATGATTGTAAGCAACAGTTAGAAGTGATGCCTATTGAAGATAAAATATTAACTTCTGTGCCTACCCCATTTTATACTCGCAAATATATAATAAAAGGTACAACTATAGGATATAAAAACTTCCACCATTTAGTAAAAAAAGATATTAATAGAATAACAGAGTTTACAATTCATCCATCTGGATTAGCTGTATTTGCATGCGATAATTTAGCTGCATTTAACTATAATATAGAAAGAAATACAAAAATTAAAATTATTTATCCTAAACAATTCACAAAGTTCGATACAGTAAATCATTTAGGATCTAAATTAGCATACTATACTAAAAAGGTATTTTATGATTAGTAAAACAGTCTGTTAAATCATCAAAAAATATGGTAATTATACACGTGGCAGTTGGAAATGCGGGTTTTCAGCAAGTGATTATAAGTTTTTAGCTAAGGCAGTATTTCGCAGGTTTAG
>CAKNAD010000159.1 GCA_929200515.1 Candidatus Gorgonimonas leptogorgiae
GCCTTATATCCCGCACCTAAAGGAGCGGGTTTTACGGCCTCTTTGATAAAATAAATTTTAAGGATACATATGAATAACATAAAAAATCAAGATCCTGTATTGAGAGCATCTAGTTGTACCATTACAAAAAATAATGCAACATGTTGGGGATATAAACTTAGCGATATAAACAACCTAGAAAATTATATCTATATGGAAGAAGGTAATTCAACTATAGCTGAATTATTTCCAACGGTACCCGTTACAGATCAGATAAAAAATGATGTTTTCTTTGGTGTTGTAGTAGATACACCGTCTTGTTTAACTATTAACAAAGAAATAGTTGGTTACATCAATGAATTAGAGTGTTTATCACCATCAGAATTTTTACGAAAACACCAGTCTTTTCGTGAAGAGGATTCATATATAGAGACTTTGCATAAAGAACTATTTAGTGAATTATTGATAAAACCAGCGACTAATAATATAGATGAATTACACAACAATTAATGAAATAACAACTTAATATCAATACAGGTATTTTTGTATAGGAAACTTTTTTACTCAAGAGGCTCTGCGGTTTCGCTCGGGATGCATTTAGCACATTTACGTAAAATTAACACATTAAATAAACCAGCAAGTAAAACAAAAAAACCTTCTGTGTATTTCAGTGATAAAAGTGATAATCCTATAAAAAACAGCAATATTGTACTAAAAATAAGAAAAACATGGTAAATATTTTTTTTATTTAAAGAGTTGTTTAAATAAAAAGTAGAGTTAATATCTTTTTTATTATCTCCTGTGATAGTATTATAGTTAATTATTATATTGTAATTAGATAACAGCGGAGAATATTCTGTAGCAATATATTCGTTATTAGATTCATGTGCTTTATTTTCTGTAGTTGCTAGATTTTGTTGAGTTTTAATAATAGCATTGCAGGTAGTGATTTGTAAAAAAGTTATAATTATTATTAGTAAATTATATTTAGTTATTTTTTTATAAATCATAGTATGATCTTTCAATTTGTTCTCTAGTAAATGTTATAAGAAATTGGTTCTTTTGTTTTTTATTTTTTTAAGGGTATATAACTGAGATATTACCATAACATGAAATAAAGCTATAATAAAATGAAACCCTTTTTATTTAAAAGGGTTTCACTGAAAGCATAGTAAACATAGCTAAAATAGAGGTTTTTCCTGACTTAATATTTTATGCTTTTAAAAAAGTATTCTATTGGAAAAAATTAACAATATTACAATTTTTTAAAGATTTATTGAGAATTATTTATATAATATCACAAATAATTTAGAGCAACCTTTAAAACCAACTTGTTAGTTTGTTTCTAAGTCTGAGAGCTGCTTGAGAATGAATTTGACTAATTCTAGATTCGCTTACCCCTAGTATTTTACCTATTTCTTTTAAATTAATTTCTTCATCATAATATAGCATTAATACCTGCTTTTCTCTTTCAGGTAGCTTATTGATTGCTTGTCGTAATTCTTCTTTAAATTTTTCTTTTTGAGCAAAAAAAGATGGTCCATAACCTTTAGATTTAGCTTGCATACGAGATTCTTCACTATCAAATAATTCTTCATAACTAAATAATCGACAGCCTTTTAAATCATTCATCATTTCGTTGTATTCTTTTACACTGACTCCTAGTTCTGATGCTATTTCTGTATCTTTTGCATTTCTGCCTAGTTTACTTTCAATATTTTGTAATGCTTCACTAATTTTACGACTATTACGATATACTGATCTTGGCCCCCAGTCACCTTTGCGTATTTCGTCGAGCATTGCACCTCTTATGCGTATACCTGCAAAAGTTTCAAAGCTAGCTCCTTTTGAAGAGTCATATTTTTTAGCAGCTTCTAATAGGCCTATCATTCCTGACTGAATTAAATCATCTGTTTGTACGCTTTCAGGCATTCTTGACCCTAAGTGATTAGCTATACGTTTGACCAGTGAGCTATGAGAGACAACTAATTTTTCGATAACAGCGACAGGTTTTTCGGCAATGGTATCGGAAGATTTTTTTTTACTAGATTGATTCATTATTTGCTATCCTTAGGGTAAATAATTTAATATTTTTGTTTGTGACAATCTTTGTAGTAAAATTTAAATATGAAAACTATCCTTGTGTATGCTATTTTAGTGTGTTACACGTTTTCTTTATAAGCAAGTATTATCTACGCTTAATAGTGAAACTTGAATAAAAAATAGAATAATAATATTTTTTATTTATTCACCTTACAAGTAGAAGGTGGATAGTATAAGAAGCTTATAATTAAAAAATTGCCACTAATTACGATAAAGGTTAATTTATATGGATGCTTTAGATAAAAATATTATAAATTTTTTGAATAACTCTCCTACTAGTTATCATGCGGTAGCAAGTATGAGTAGCATGTTAAAAGATGCTGGTTTTATAGAGTTAAAAGAAAATCAAACATGGGATTTAGTAAATAATGGTTCTTATTATATAATTAAAAATAATGCATCATTAATAGCTTTCAAATATAGAGCTAATTTTTCAGCATTTAGAATGGTTGGCGCTCATACAGACTCGCCATGTTTAAAAATAAAACCACAGCCAGAGATGCGTGAATATAAGTATTTACAGTTGCAAACTGAAGTATATGGCTCGCCTTTGTTAAATACTTGGTTTGATCGTGATTTATCTGTAGCAGGGGTGGTATATTATCAGGATAATAAAGGTAAACTATATAACCAGCTTATTAATTTTAAAACCCCAATAGCAATTATTCCGAGCTTAGCAATTCATTTAGATCGAAATGCTAATAGCAATAGAACTATTAATCCACAACTACACGTTAATCCTATACTTGCTACTTGTCTTGATAAAAAGCTAACTAACGCATCTATAATTGGTATTTTACATGATTATTTAATTCAGAATAAAATTAATAATTGTAAGCAAGTATTAGATTATGATCTTAGTTTTTATGATACTAATGGAGCTAAAACAATAGGATTACACAATGAATTTATTTCAAGTGCTAGATTAGATAACCTATTAAGCTGTTTTTTAGGAATGCAGTCTTTAATCAACAGCAATAAGAATGATACACAGATTTCTCTATTGGTATGCAATGATCATGAAGAGGTTGGTAGTCAATCGTATACTGGTGCTTTAGGGTGTTTTTTATCTAGTACTTTAAAAAGAATATGCAAAACACAAGAAAAATTATCAACTTCTATGGATAATTCTATGCTAATAAGTGCAGATAATGCACATGGAATTCATCCAAATTACCCCGATAAACACGATAAAAATCATGCACCGATATTAAATAATGGAGTGGTTATAAAATACAATTGTAATCAAAGTTATGCCACGAATGCATATACTGCTGCGATATTTAAAAATATTTGTAATGATATAAATGTTAATTATCAGACCTTTTGTTCAAATAATACCATACGTTGTGGTTCTACTATAGGACCGTTAACTTCAAGTTTAGTTGGGGTAAAAGCTATAGATATAGGAATTCCAACTTTTGCTATGCATTCAATACGTGAATTAGCTGGAATGGCAGATTGTGAGTCAATGTTGCAGATATTAAAAAAGTTTTTTGATAGCTACTAAAATTACCCATAACAGCCTAAAAGTTATTAGTTTTCGATAGTAAACATTACGGAGGCTTTTTTAATATATACCTTTTACTTGAAGAATTATAGGAGGTGTATACTGTAAATATACAAGAGGTGGTAATTTCGGTTGTTGCGATAATTGATTGCAACTTCAAATATGGTGCCGGCACGAGGAGTCGAACCCCGGACCCACTGATTACAAGTCAGTTGCTCTACCATCTGAGCTATACCGGCTTTGATGGTATTAATATTAAAAAATATCTTAGATATTGTCAAGTTTTTTTATTTGTTTTTTATATTTAACTTCTGTAGTGATAATTATTATACTATTAAAATAGTTAAAAACTGCATTTAATGATAGTAAAGATCTTGCTAATTACTTCCGCGCCACTATATTTTTTGGTTGTTAAACTGCGTTACTACTTTTTAAGTTAGAACCACTAAATTTACAAAGTAGGTGCCTTGTTTAATAAGCTAAAAATTGCTTGCTGAAAAGACTTATCTTCAGGTAGAAGATGTATATAAGGGGGGAACTATGGACTTATTTAACTTTAATTTATTATTAGATTGGCTTTACCAGCATTCTGCGTGGTTAGGTTTAATAATAGGATTAACTGCATTTTTAGAATCATTGCTACTCATGGGTTTATTGCTTCCTGGTGTGGTTATGTTATTTGCTTTTGCTAGTATCGCTGGAGTGCTAAAGCTTAATCTCGCTGGTTTGCTTGTATGGGGGTTTATCGGAGCAGTTTTAGGAGATTCTGTTAGCTTTTGGATTGGTTGCAAGTTTAAAAATGATATTTATAAAGTTAAAATTTTTGCTAAGCACCCTTTGTGGCTCAATAATGGCATTAAATTTTTTGAAAAATATGGTGCGTTAAGCATTGCTTTGGGACGTTTCATCGGACCTATTAGACCTTTTATTCCAACGGTTGCTGGAACATTAGGCATGAAACCATCGCAATTTTATGTAGTTAACATTGCTTCATCAATCCCTTGGTCTTTTGCTTATATCTTGCCTGGATATTATTCGGGGAGCTTATTAGAAAAATTTTCTGCAGGTCTCTTTGATGATTTACAAGTTACAATATTAACACTAGTTTTATTATGTGCTGTTTTATCTTGGATAATCACAGAATTTATTTTTATCTGTAAAAGCTTACTGCTAAGTTACTCAAAACAGTGGCTTTTAGGGTTAGCGTTTACCGCAACCGCAATTATTATAAAATATTTTTATAACAATAAGTGTGTAGAGTTAAATAACTGGTTAATATCTCAAAATAATTATGAAGGCTTTGTTCTATTAGCCGCATCTTGCTATAAATATATTTTATACATAATGGGTTTGTTAATTTTATATATGGCATGGACTTTAAAAAGGGCTAATAGTATATCGGTTACCAATTATATACTATATCCTTTAAGTTGTTGTTTACTTGTTTTTCAAATGTTTTATTTATACCCTGATTTAAGTATATGGACTCTAATACCACAAACATATATTTTTAGTTTTATGTTGCAATCATTAATTTTTTGCGTGCTTTTATTATTAGTATCAACTAGTATATCAGATAACAAAATTAGTAATGCACCAGCTTGGGAAATAAAAATACTATATGTAATTACATTAACTGTGGTGTTAATTGCAGCTATTTTATCTACAAGGTTAGGACTGATAGAAACTGATGATATATTAGTGAATATATTACTAGGTATGTTTTATGCACAGACAATAAAGCTCGCAATAAAGTGATTTGCTATTAAAAATAGTTAAAAGTGTGTATTGTATCAGTGTTCAGTTAAAAGATAGTACCTTCTTGTAATCAGTATTCATTACGCATCTTTAAGTTAAAGGTGCATATACACTAGGAGATCAAATAGTGAAATGGACTTTATTTGTTATTGTTGTATTATTAACTATCAGTTGTAGTATGTCTAATCAAACACAGCAAATACCTAAAGATAAACAAAAAGCTGTAGACAATTACCTAAATTTAGCCCAAGCATATTATGTGGGTGGTGCTTATGAGCAAGCTATTACACCGTTAAAACGAGCATCAGTTATTGACCCTAATTCTGCTAGTGTTTATGGAATGCTTGCGATTATATATCAGGC
This sequence comes from Candidatus Gorgonimonas leptogorgiae, assembly GCA_929200515.1. Classification (GTDB taxonomy): domain Bacteria; phylum Pseudomonadota; class Gammaproteobacteria; order Pseudomonadales; family Endozoicomonadaceae; genus CAKMZJ01. The sequence continues at coordinate 5,714 of CAKNAD010000159.1, forward strand.
TTTAGGCGAATATAAAACAGCAAAGCAGTTTTTTAAGCAAGCATTATCGATAAAATCATCGCCTTATATTTCAAGCATACGCAATAATTATGCTATTTTCTTACTAGAAAACAAAGAGCATGCGGCGGCGTATTCTGAGTTTGTAAAAGTAACAGAAGATCTATCTTATACTAATAGAAGCCGTACATTTGAAAATATGGGAATAACTTCAATGCGTATGCATAACTATGATCAAGCTATAAATGATTTTAATAATGCTTTGAGGTTAAATGACAACTTATTAGTTGCAAACAAAGAATTAGCAACGATTTATATGCAGAAAAATCAGCCAGAGTTAGCACTAAGTTTTTTTCGTAACTTTATGGCTAAAAATGATAAACCAACTGTAGAGCATTACCAGCTAGGTATTAAGATTGCTAAAAGTAATGGTTTAAACCAATATGCTAATGAACTAGCTAACAAGCTAGATAACTTATTAGCTGTCAATAGATAGTAGTTTGCACATAAATAGGTTTTCTATTCAAAAAGTTTCTGCTAGATGATAAACATACTACTAGCAGATAAACAGACAAAACTATGCATCTTCTTGTACTTCATTTTCAATTAGGGTCTGTAATTCCCCAGATTGAAACATTTCAGTGATAATATCGCAGCCACCTATTAACTCACCGTTTATCCACAGTTGCGGAAATGTTGGCCAGTTGGCATATTTAGGTAATTCATAGCGAATATCTGGGTTAGCTAGTACATCTACATAAGCAAATTTTTTACCACATTGCATTAACATATTAACAGCGGTTGCAGAAAAGCCACATTGTGGGATATCTGGAGACCCTTTCATGTATAAAATAATCTGATTAGTTTTAATCTGCTCTTCAATTTGTTTTAAAGTATCCATAATAATTCTTCATATGTAAGTTTAAATTATAAGTCTGTTAGTCTATCATATCAGCTGTGACATGCTCCCCGACCTAAAGGACGGGGCTTCTTGATTAAACAAGTGCTTCC
>CAKNAD010000160.1 GCA_929200515.1 Candidatus Gorgonimonas leptogorgiae
CAAAAAGATTTTTTAAAACCATACTATAAAGGTTTTGTCAATGCGTAAGTCCTATTAGAAAGTAAAAATTTTTATAGCCACTTTTTTAAAGCTTGACTATAATAAGCACATAAACAAACATATATTTAATAGTTACTAATAATTTGTAAAATTTATTTTGTTTTTTAGTTGTATTAACTATATTCTAAATTTGGTATCCTAAACTAGTGAACTTATACATATTAATTAAACGGGGTGTAACATGGATTTTTTAAATTTGATAGATATCAAATACATACTGTGTTTTTTTCTTGGAGCTATGACAGGGGGGTTATTTTATAAATTGTCTTTTGGCTCTAAAACACGTAATAAAATACTTCAAGATAAACTAGATGAGACTAAACAGCAATTGCAAGATTACAAAAAAACTATTAATGATCATATGACAACATCTGCTCAATTATTTAAAAATTTATCGCTATCTAATCAAGCAATTAGGCAGCATTTTATGCACGTATTTCAAGATTTATGTGATGATGAAAATGTATATTACAAATTAGCTGATTCACTACAAAAAAAGATCATAGATAAAGAATATAGTGCTGATATTCCTGTTGAAAATTCATATGAACAACCTAAAGATTACGTGCCTAAAAAAACTGATGCAGAAAGTGTTTTATCTGAAGGTTTTGGTCTAAAAAAAGATTAATTTAGAGCAAAACTGATCTTTATACAAAAGGTTTATATAAATAAGTTATTATGTTACGATACATACTGTTGCAAAAGTTATTTTATTTCATTGGAGGATCATTTTAATATGAGTGATTTGTATACAAATAATCGATGGTATAGTCTATTTGTAAAAATATGTAAACTTATGATGTTTGCTTTAGCTGGATACTTTACTATTTGGCTTATAATTGCTATAACTATTATACAGGAAATTTACTCATTTATTAATAAATCTCCGATAAGTAAGCTTACTAGTTTTACACCAGGACTAAACTCATATTTGTATCAAATAGCCAAATATTTAACAGGAGATACAGCCAAAGAACCCTTTCCTTTCTCAGATTGGCCGTCTGATGAAACCACTGACATGTATGAAGATAAACAATAGTTTGTAAATAGATGTGCTATTATTCATAAATAAAAAAGTTTAATCTTAGGTAAAATACGGGTTGGATACCTGCCACAACTATAAACAGGGTAAATTAAAATGCTAGATTTCAGAGCTAAAGAAAAGATTTAATCATTAGTTGGTATTTCGTAATTTAGTTGACACTGAATTAACCAAATACTGCCTTGACTAAAATTTATAGTAACTCGATAAAAATCTGCATTTTTTAGTTGCAATGTGTATAAAGGCGTTTAAAATGAAGTAAGGGATATTAAAAAATAATTAATTTCTTGCAGTCTTTAACCTTGAAAGAAATCTTTTTATAAGTTTGGAAATTATTCTTTAAGATAGTAGATATACATTTGTTAACCTTTTTTGAGGACACTATGATGACAAGAAAAAAACTTAGCAACATTTCATCAGGCTTTGATGGTGTTGATGTCGGTTTTTTAGGTAGTCGTGATGAACCAGCAGAGGAGCGTACAGTGGAGTCTCGTGATAAACTAAGAACAAGCCTACAAAAACAGATAGATAGCTTTATAAAAAAGGGTGGCAAAATAACCGAGGTATCTAATATTTATTCTAATAAAAAACAGCAAAATGACAATAATTCGGCAAGTGCATAAAAGCTGAGTAATTATATATTCGTGGCAGTTAGAAATGCGAGTTTTCAGCAGGTGATTATAAGTTTTTAGCCAAGGCAGTGTTTAGTAGGTTTAGTGTCTACTAAATCAAGAAATACTAACATAGGATAAAAGCTTATAAGCCTTGCTCTATGGGAGAGTCTTTGTAACTTTTAACTGTGTTATTGCTTTTTAATTTAGAAACACTAAATTTACAAAGTGGTCGCCTTGTTTAATGAGCCAAAAATGACTTGCTGAAAACCTGCATCTTCAAGTAGAAGGTGTATAGATCCTAGTATGCTGTATCATCTTAGTGAACTACACCGCCCTAAAGGGCGAGTCTTTACGGCACTAATAGGTAAAAAGCGATATTATCGTATTGGCTTTTAAATACTAAAATAGTCTTATAATCAATATAAGCGTAACCATATACAATAAAAGCAAAATAAGTAGCAATGGTAACTACAGCTCCTCTAGCTACTACTCTAGTTCCTACGGCTAAAATTCCTTTTGTAATATTTGAAAATCTGATTAAAGAATAAAATTCATCATTTAAATTATCCTTGATCATTAGTTTCATATAAGAAAACAGAATAGTTTTTCTATTGTTAGCAATGCTGTATGCAGACCACTTTACAAAATCACAAAAATTTACTAATAATAATAAAATAATCGAACTATTTTATCTATATTATCTCTATTAATATAGGACAATAATTAATAAAAACTATTCATAATGAAAAAGGAGTAATTTTAATGCAAACAAGTACATCTCTCGTAAATACTAATATTCAACTACCCACTGTTACCAATGAACAAGGGCAAGCTAACTTAGCAACTGTAAGCCTTATAAAAAATAATTGGTATTCAAGATATTGCTCTTTAGTAAGTAAAGTTAAATCTACATTTAATTGGTTACGAGAATATAATTTTGGCATTTCTAAATTATTAGCGTATCGTTTAATAAGCGCTCAAATAACAAGTATTCCTTGGTTTGGTATTCATTCACCTGAGGTAGGACGTAAAATTATAGATCAACTTTGCAATTCGACAGATCAAAATAACTATCACTTTGAAAAAATTACAGTTCCTAATATAGAAGGTAATGAGTATTTAACAGCAGTAATTTGTTATCCACCAAACTGGGATAAAACCAATAATTCAGAATGTATTGTTTATAATAATCAAAATGGTACTACCATTTCTCAACATATCACAGAGAATAAACTTGTTACTAGTGCAGATGGTGATAGTATTGGTACTCCTAGAGATACACCTGGAAACTACCAAGCATATAAAAAATGTCCTATTATTCTTTATGATTACAAAGGCACAGGAATTAATCAAGATACTGGCATTTCACGGATGTTACCCACAGCTGATGCTAAAACTATAGCTAACAATGCAGAAGATGTTATAAGGTATGCATTGAGCAAGTTTAAAAAAGTACATATTTTAGGTAGCTCAATGGGTGGATACGCTGCTAATAAAGGTGTTGCACAACATTTAGAAAATATAAACGACAGATATACAGCTAATCAAGTTGCCAAGCAAATACATATTATAAACCACGATTCATTTTCAGGAACTTCAGAAACACTTATACCAACTTTTCCAAATTTCGCTAAAAGTCTTGGTTGCTTTTTAGGGGCTCATGCTGATTCTATATCACCAATGTTACAACTTATGAAGTACCCTCTAACAATTGATATTCTTTCTCATAGAGATGATAAAATTATACCCCGAGGCGCAAGAATGATTGATGCTTTCGATAAAATACAAGCTGTAACTGAATCAGATATACCTACAACAGAATACGCTAAAGTAAATGTTTTTGAAAGCCCAAATGGTCCTCATTCTTGTCTTTCACAAGATCAGCTAAAACAATTATAGATAACTATGTAAACTACACCGCCCTAAAGGGCGATGGTTTACAGTGCGGAAGCTAAATAAATATTGTTAATTTTAGCTATATTTACGACAATATAGCTTTTATTTTATTATTTGCGCATCTGTTAATAAATTTATTTTCGAAGTCGTATTTTTTGATATTAATGTATTTTAATGCATTTTTTGCTTGTTTTATATCTTGCTGTTTGTAATTTATTTTATACATATCAAAGTCTTTTTTTTCACATATATTATTTTCTAAAGCATTGTATTTAGAAACACCAAAATAATCTTCACCAATAAATTTACATTTATAATAGTTATATAATTTAGAATGCTTGGCTTCTTCTTGCAACTCTTGAATAAATAATATGTCTTGTTTATCAAAGCAATAATAGGGTAACTCTTGTTTTATGGAAATATAATTTATCAATGAATTATTGCCAGACATTATTCCATAATTAGATAACTTAATAAAACAATTAAAAATATTCTCTGGTAATATTTTATTAGTAAAAAAAATATTCACTATTGCTGTTGATTCGGACGATGTTTTACTTGATACAATTAACTTAAGGTTATCACCATAATAATAAAAATTTATTTTTTTAGCTTCAATATAATAGATTGATTGGCTATTAGTACATTCTGCTACAATAGTTTGTAGCTCGTAACTAGTTATTTTATATTCGCAAAAAAATATATAGTTAAGCCTATTAGCTAAACTTATTGGGAGGCTACTTTGGAATTCTATCAATGAATTATGCAAAAATATTAAAATAGGGGTTATGTAATTTTCTAAATTTAAGTAACCAATAAGAAAATGATCCTTTGTACAAATATCTAAATTAAGACTATCACATAACAACTTAATAAATAAGTTATTATTATTATTTAATGATTGAATTTCTGTAGAAGATAAAGGAATATATCCGAGTTGGTTTTTATATAACCCTAAAGTGTTATATGATACTTGTTTTTTTATTAACTTTATAAATAAACGAACATCAAAAATTTGTTGATTAGCTGTATCAGAAAAAACAAATATTTTATTTTTTTTTAAATTATGTTGGTCATATATGATTTTTAAAAAATTGACAACTTCTATTATTTGATCAGTTTTTATAGGAGTAACAACAACTATAGTATTTTTATTATTACGTACATTGTCATATGAATTTCTATTTTTTCTATCCCTTATAAAATAATCATTTAAATTTTTTTGCTGATTATTAGACATTTTTAACAATAATGGGTACATGACAGTACAATAACCTAGTGTTGTTAGTAATTTATTAACTTTACGACCTAAATAAATATCTTCATTAACATCATTTATAGTATTTATTACAATGGCACTTTTTTTATAATTATTATATCTATAGTATTGAAATAAATTATAGTACGTACAGTTTATCATATGCAAAATTAAACTTGATTATTATTTTTAATTACCTGACATAAAGATATTCATATTAAAACTTTATGAAGGGAAAGTGCATCTTTCAGAAACAAATATACAGCTTCTATCTAAAGATTGTCTATATATTATACACGAGGTAGATGAAAATACTAGGTTTCAGGGCTAAGTAAAATGGTTTAATTCTAGACAAAATACTGCCAGAATGCAAGTGCATTTCAAAGTGTTTTAACGATGAAGTAAATCTTTTTAATAGCCCCCCAGAGGGCAATGTCTCTAAGCTTTTATCCTGCGTTAGTATTTCTTGATTTAGTCTACACCATACACCTTTTGGCTGAAGATACATTTTTTCAGTGCTTAGTAAAAAGATTTAATTCAAGGCAAAATAACGCAGAAATTCAATAAAAACAACCGTATAAATATACTATACTTAATTTATGGGATATTAGTATAAAAATCACTTAAACAGCTGTATAAAAGAATAAATTTCCTTCTATAAATATATAATAGGTGTAAATTATGGCTATTGAAAGGTATAGTTTTAATCAAACAGATCAAATTGCAAATAAAGCCCCTAGCGCTCCTCCTAGTTTTAATGTTCAACTACAAATAAAAGCTTTTAAAAGAGATATTAGTTTTTTAAAAAAAATACAAAATAAACTTAACACATTCTTAAAAGGCTTAAATGTTGAAAGTAAACAGATATCTAGTTATATTATAACTAAAAAGATATCTAGTATCGAAAAGCGAGAAGAAATAGATGAATATGAGCCAGTGTCTGCTAACGAAACAGATGAAAATAAGCCCTTTAAATTAGATTCTGCTGTCAAGAATGATATATTAAAGAGACTAAAAGATAAAGATTTTTCAGCAACTCAAGCAAAAAAAATCTTTAACACAAAATTTAAAAAATGTAACTCCTATGAAGAAATTGATAGTATTCTTTTTGACGTACCAGATATATCCATATATGAAATGGGATTTAGTAGTGAAACAAAAATGCGTCAGTATTTAGTAGATAAAGTAAAATATCTTGTAAGTTTAGGATATAGCGATAAACAAAGCAAGTCAGCTATTGTAGATGCTTTTAATCAAGCATTAACTAAAAAAGAATTTGATAATTATTTAAATAGCATACCAAAATATGAAGATTATAATAAGGGATATTCTAACTTAAAAGAAATACTAAATATTAAGAAAAATGCCACTAAGAAATTATTAAAACAAGGATATTCGAAAGATGATGCTGAAGATATTATCGAAGAATATTATATAAAAACACAATCTAAAGATGATTTTTTATATATGATAAAACAATCTCCTAAACCAACTATAAGATTCAAGGGATATGAGACAACAGAAGATTATTTAAAACTTCAAAATGCCTGCATAGATAGGCTTAAGGCTCATTTAGGATACAATCATAAAAAAGCTGCAAAAATAGCAAAGGAATACCAAAAAAATTATCCTTCTAGAACTGAATTTATGTTTAAAATAAATAGTATTCACAGACCAATAGAATAAGAAAACAACGATCTTAATATTGTAAATACCTGACTTTTAAAGAGACAAGAATGCAGGTATTAAAACTGAACTACTCCGCCCTAAAGGGCGAAGGTTCTAAATCACTTTAGAACTT
>CAKNAD010000161.1:0-2088 GCA_929200515.1 Candidatus Gorgonimonas leptogorgiae
TTATGCCTTATATCCCCGCCCTAAAGGGCGAGGCTTTACGGCACTACTAGGTAAGTGGACGTGTGATTCTGCTTTGCTATTAACTTCAATATTCTAGCTTTTTTTGCTTCAGTATACACTTCAAGGTTGTTATTGGATAATCTATAACGTTTCATTTTATCAAAAAACATTATTCTGACTCCCCTTAATAATTAAAATTATACAACATCTTGCTAATTTGTTAAGTATTAGTAATAATCATAATCATCTTCATAACCACGATCATAATCATAATCACCTTCATAATCATCTTCCATCTTCAGTCTCCATGCATCCATACATATCTTTATAATATCTCTCTTTGTACTCTGCCCTTGTTTGCGGTACTAAGTACCGCTGTTGGTCAATCTATTAATAGTTATATTTGCTAAATTCACTCTTAAGTTTCTCCATCTTTTTTGAAAAACCCTCTCCTAATGAACGAAGCTGATATCCGCATATACTAAGTCTATAAGCTGAAATATAATAGGTATCAGCAGCGGCTTTTAAATCGCCCATGCTAGGAAAATCACCTGCAAACACTCTAATAAAAGAAATACAATTTTTAGCGTCTGCACATTGATGTAAAAAAGTATCTCTTTTTTCATCGCCAAGAAGATTAATTTCACGTTCAGAACTCTCAAGAGAAGACAAGTCTCTAGTACTTAAGCTCTTTTTGATATGCTTAACAGTAAGTTGCTTACAATATTTTTCTAATTGGTAATCAACATATTTGCCATAGCAAAAACCAGCACCTTTAAATGATGCAGGTACTACAACAGAAATGAAAACAAGAACTAAAGTTGTTTTCCTGATAATGTTCCATGTTTTATCACTAAAATTCATAATAATTCCTTTTAAGTGCGGTACTTAGTACCGATGTTAACTATCTTTACTTTACAAGGTGGGAATTTTGTCAATCAAATATTTAAGTAGATTTATAAAAGTATTGATCCCCCAATATCCTATAACTTTCTTTTTCATAGGCTTGATATCACTTTTACTAAAATGTATATGTTTAGTTAGATGAGTAATAGCTTTTTCATTTTAAACCCTTATCTTGCAACAAGATTATATCATATCTTGCCCGATTGTTAAATACTAAACCTTTTATACTAATTTTTCAGCTAGCTTGTTTAGAATGAATTAGTTAACGCCATAACCCAACTTTCGTATACTAACGGATAAAGCATATCCTTATAAACTTCTCTGATTTATTTAATCTTTTTATAGAGTAGCTAAAACAACACCGTCAAGAGCATAGAGAGCTTAAAAAGCTACTAGAACAACAAAAAGGCATTGACTGTATCAGAAGCTAGGCGAGAACAACAAAAGCAAGATATGGAGCTGATAGAGACTAGAAGGGTATAAGAAGCTGAAAGAATCAAGAGAGAAAGGGAGATAGTAAGAAACAAACAAGTGGCAATATCAATACCACTCTTAGTTGTAGTAGCTCAAATATAATCTCACAGACTTCTAATTTTTAAGGTTACTGTCAGGTCAGGTTTGAGCTACTACAAATAAGTGTTTACAAAGCCTTTTCATATGTTTTAACCTTATTATATTTTAATACATGACATGGATTTGTAAGCACAGCCGAACGCACTCTTGTTTACCCTTTTTTGCAACCAGGGCCCGTGATATTACTGCGACCATTAGCTATAGGTTTTATTTCAATCTGCGTGCTAATACGTTCTTTAAGAGCTGAAATATGGGAAATTACCCCAATTAATTTACCATCTTGTTGAATTTCAGCTAAAGCATCTAAAGCGGTTGTTAGTGCATCTTCATCTAAGGTCCCAAAGCCTTCATCAAGAAACAAAGAATCTACCCTAACTTTACGACTTGCCATTTTTGAAAGCCCTAATGCTAAGGAAAGGCTAACAATAAAACTTTCACCTCCAGATAAGTTTTTAATTGATCTGATTTCATCACCCTGATAACTATCAATAACATTCAACTCTAAAGGTTGTTTCGTATCACGAATAAGCTGATAGCGTTCATGCATTTTTATTAACTGACTGTTAGCATGTTTAATCATGGTTTCAAAAGTTAACCCTTGAGCAAAGT
>CAKNAD010000161.1:2098-6652 GCA_929200515.1 Candidatus Gorgonimonas leptogorgiae
CTTCTGAACCAATTAAGTCTTGTAGTTGTCGCCAACGGGAACATTCTTTTTGTTGTGCTTTTATATTAGCTTGTTTGTCTTTAATTTTCTCTTTATTTGTTGCATTATTTTGTAACTTATTTTTAAGTTCAGCAAGAGTATTTATATTTTGTTCTAATTCTTGCTGATAATTATTCAGTTCCGGTTGCAGTACATCAAGAGTTTCATTAGTAACTTTCTTAGATTTTTCTTTATTCAATTTTTGGTTTTGGTCTTTTTGTCTAGCCTGAATAGCTGTTTTCTTATCATCTAACTTTTTTGCTCTAGCAGATAGTTTGTCGATTTCATCTTGTGTTAATCTAGCTTCTAAAAATGTTATTTCATCGGTAAATACAGAAGCATCAAGTTTTGAAGAGAAATTATTTTCTGCTTGTTGTAGTTGAGGTTTTCTATTTTTAATATTTTTTATTAAAGTTGTAATCTGCGTTTTGATTTTAGTTAACTCTGTTTGTTTTTTAGTATCTAAATCTCTAGCTTTTTTTACTCTGTTTTTAGTATTGTTAATAGCTGTATTTAGCTTGTCTTCTTCGGTTTCAGGATTTTTATTAGCATATAATTTTTTGCGATCACTACTTTTATTTTTATATTCTGTTTCTAAATTTTCTATATCTTGTTGCTGTTGAGTTAAAGCTGTTTCTTTAGTAGAAATAGTAGTATCAATACTTAAGATTTCCTTATCTAAAGATTGAATCTGTAGATTGATTTTATTTTGTTTTTCTTTTTTAGTTTGCCATGTATCAAGTCGTACTTGCAGTGATTTAAGTATTATTTCAATATTACTATTTGCTATTTCACTAATACCAAGTGGCTTTAGTTTATCAACTATAGTAGATTTTAAATTATTAAAGTCTTTGGTACGATCTGTTAAACTTTGGTTTAATTGTTTTAAAGTTTTCTCAATATTTTCTTTATTGTTAGTAATATTTGTTTTCTTTTTTTCATTAGTAGTATATTTTTCTTTGGTAGTCGCAATATTGTTTTTAAAATCTGTTATTTTTTCTTCTAAATCTTCAGCACTGTCAATTAGTTTTTCAATTTCTTTAATTTGCTTTTCAGTTTCATCAAGCAGTGGGATATTACCTGTAGCAAAAGGATGTTGTTCAGCACCACAAAGAGGACAGGGTTTACCATCTTCTAGTTTTTTTCGATGATCTTTAAGATTAACAATTTGTAGACGCAATTCTTTTTCAGTCTGTAAAGTATCTTTTTCAGTACGATATTCCCGTAATAGTTTGCCATCTAGTAGATCACTTAATTCATTTTCTTTATTTTGAAGTTTTTCTTCTTGTTTCGCAATATTTTTTGCATCTATACTACACTGACTAATAGATTTCTTAAGTTCCTTTTCTACTTGTAGTAAAGATTTATTTTCAGCGTCTTGGTTGCTCTCTATTTGTTGAATATCGTTTTGTATATCTTGTAAATTATTGAATTGCTGCTCAACACCAGTTAAATTACTAATTAACCATTCATCTGCTTCATTGTTTTTAAAATAAGTTGTTATATTTTCTAATTTTTTTTGAGTTATATCAAGTGATTGTTTCTTTGTATCTCTAGTGGTTTTATCGGTATTGATATCTGCCTGATTTTGCTTATAGCTGTTTTTCTCTGTATTTATATCTTTTTGTTTGTCTATTAATTGCTCATCAAGAACACGAACTTGATTGATAATTGGTCTTGCATCTTCTGCATTTTGTTCTGCTTGTTTATTCTGTTGTTCTGCTGATTTGAGATCATTAGCATGTTTTTTAGCAGACGACTCTAATTCTGGTAAATCTTCTTCTTTAGTTGTTAATTTTTGTTGATCTTCTTTTTGCTGGTTACGAATTGTCTCGAGAGTTGTATAAGGTACATTCAGTAATGTAGCTTTATTAGCTTTATCAAGTTTATCACGATCTAATTGAAAATTCTCAGTATCTTGTTTTAACTCGACTTCCTCTTTATTTAAACTGTTAATTTCTAGCTGTAATTTTTCAATATCTTTTAGCCATTTTATATCTTCTGCTAGGCTACTACATTTTTTTTCTAGAGCTTTTTTTTCCACTTCTTTTGCAGAGATGTTATCTTTTAATTGTTGTTCTTCGTCTAGTTTTAGAACCTCTATTCCTGATATTTCAGCATTAAGAAGTTTTAATTTGTCTTTTTCTTCTTTATTACGCTGATGAACCTTTTGGGAAATATTGGTATAAATTTCAGTGCCAGTAATTTGTTCTAAAATTTTTGATTTATCTTCAATATCTGCGGTTAAAAATTTATTAAAACCACCTTGAGCTAATAGAATCGAGCGCGTAAACCGTTCGAAATCCATACCAGTTTTTTCTTCGATAACCCTAGAAACTAAGCTTTTTTTAGTTTCTATGAGTTTTTTGCTATCGGCATCTGCAATTTCATGTTTTGGATCTTGCAAACTACCATTTGCTTTTTTTCCAGCACGGTGTTGCATCCAATCGCATTGAAAGCGACCTTCTTGGGTTTCAAATAATACTTTAGCATAACATTCTCCAGTATGTCGTGTCATAATATCATTGACACTTTTAGTTATTTTAGCTAGGCGTGGAGTTTTACCATACAAAGCTAAGCAAATAGCATCCAGAATAGTTGTCTTACCAGATCCTGTTTCTCCAGTAATAGCAAAAATTCCATTTTGTAAATATTCGGCTTGAGTAAAATCAATAGTCCATTCACCATAAAGGGAGTTAAGATTTTTAAATTCTAATTTAAGTATTTTCATTATCAACAGCTCTATTTTGCGTTTATGTCTTCTTCATGAAGAGATTGAATTATTTCGTTATAGCTAGCTAGCAATTCTTTCCTGGATTCTTCTGATATGCCCCCTGCATCTAAACAGCGGTTAAACACTTCGATAATATTTAAATCTTCAAGGGTTTCATTTTCAGTAATACTATTAATTATTTGGGTATTTTTAATTTTATTTTTTATCCGTAAAATTTTTATACTAAAGCCAGAAAAATCGTTATCTATCATCTCTTGTACATTACCACCACTACTATCAGTACATTCAATTTCAATCCAAGCGCTACTGTTTATTTTTATTAGAGAATTTAACTCTGTACGGATATCATCTATAGTACCAACTATACGTATTAATTGTTGAAAACAAGGTATTGTAATTTTCTGAATATTTGGAGTAATACCATTAAACTTTAACACAATAACTTCTTTTTGTTGCTTAGCTTCGCCGTAGCCCATAGGTATGGGTGAACCGCTATAACGTATATGTTCTGCGCCTCCAACAGTTTGTGGAATGTGCAAATGTCCAAGAGCAAGATAATCAATTTCTTGAGGGAATACATCCTTACCTACATGAGCTAAGGAGCCTACATAAAGTTCGCGAACACCATCGTCATCATAAGTTGTAGCACCTGCAGTAAACAAATGCCCCATAGCAATAATCGGTAATTTAGAATATCCTTGTTGTTGAAGTTCAGCTCTTTTTTGTATAGCAATTTCGCAAACATCTGCATAGTGTTTTTTTAACCCTGCAATCATCTTGCAATTTTTTTCATCGCTAGTTTCACCTGCCTCTAACGTGCGAATATCTTTATCTCGCAAATATGGCACTGCACAAACTATAGCTTCCGGAGTTTGATCAGCTTTACGTAGAACCAGAACTTCATCTGCTAAAACCTCAGTTATTGAACTGACTACATGTACATTTAATGCTTTTAATAATTGCTTAGGTGCATCTAAAAAGGAGGGGGAATCATGATTGCCAGCAATTATTACAATATGGCGACAGCAACTGATATTAGCAACCTGTGTCAGAAAAGTATAATAAAGCTCTTGTGCTGTATTACTAGGAGTCGTGGTATCAAAGATATCACCAGCAACTAATAAAGTATTTATCTCTTCAGTTTTTATGGTATCAAGTAACCAAGTTAAAAATTGTTTAAATTCATCATAGCGTTGCTTACCATAAAGCTTGCGACCTAAGTGCCAATCGGAAGTGTGGAGTATTTTCATTTATTCCCTTTAAGTTCTTTTATTAAATTCTGTTAGCCAATTAGCTAAAGTATTAAAATCCTGTTTTAATTCATCAGGTTCAGGTAATGGAACTGGTGCTTCATCTGGCTGTGAGTGTAGGTATCTTGAATATTTTGTCATTAAATCATCAAAGATTTTACAATCTTCTATTGTAATTTTTGCTAAATTATTTATTTTATTTAATGTATTAATTGAGCGTCTGTATCTTACAACCACGCCAGAGATAAGATTACATTCTATCATACTTTCGAGAATATTTCTAAAATTAGTGCAAAGTTCTTTTGCTAGTGGATTATAAGCAACAGAGCCATCTGTACTATAAATTTTTGTTGATTTTGTTAACTTTCTTCAGTTGCAGGTTCATTTGATTTTGTTTTGGGAGACGTTACATTAACTGGTGTTTTTTTAGGTTTGCTAGTTTCCGAAGGTTGTTGGCTACTAGTAATTGCTTTTTCTTCTTCTTTCTTCTTTTTCTCTTCTTCTTCTTCCCCCTTTTTTTCTTTTTTTATT
>CAKNAD010000162.1:0-1561 GCA_929200515.1 Candidatus Gorgonimonas leptogorgiae
AAAATAATATATTTTTAAATAATTTAATTCTTTGTAAGATCAAATAACAGAGTCTGAAATGTTTTAGAAATATCATTATCTGTTTTTAACCAATATTTGAAAAAAACTTTCTAGCTTATAATCACTGAATTGTTTTTTAATAGTCTAAATATCTATACCTTTGACACACTGTATACCCCCGTAGAATGTTTTTCTAACTGAATTAGTATTTTACAAAAAAGACAAGAGTATACTAAAACAGAAAACTATAACATATTAACTATTTAGAGTCATGACCGATATTCGCAATCATATGAAAAAATATAAAAAAGTAAGTGGTAGTACCTGCATATGATAGGCGCAAATGCAGGGATATTTTTTCAAACCTTAAAACCCCTGCCACAAACCTAGAATTTCATTTTAGCTTTACTTGAGCAATTGAGATTCAGCTGATAAAAATTCTATTTCACTATTATATGCTATTATACAAAAATAACTTGCGCCCTTTGTTATTTAAAATTTACAGGAATAGGAAGCAATGAATTTTAACCAAAATCCATTTGTACTGCTAGAATTAACACCAACTGACAATAAAGCAGTTATTGCCGAACAATTTGAAGAAAAAATGTATGATGGTGAGATAGATGAACACGATCTGCTGATTGCTCAAAAAAACCTTATGACTTCAAAAACAAGATTAAAAGCTGAATTATCTTGGCTAATAAATGTTAATTCCTCAAAAGCAAATGAAATTGCTACATTTATTAGAGATAAAAACTACCATGCACTTAAAGATATTATTTCCACATTAGATGGTCTATCTAAAGCAAATATTGCTTCTTTCTTATGTACAGAAAAACAAGCTACAAAACAGCATATAGATTATCTGTTTAAATCACAACAAGAGTTTACTATAAGTACAATATTAAAACATATCAATGCTAATAGAACTATTGCTGGTTTTCCGCTAGTCGAGCAATCATTAATCAGCGAGTTATTTCCAGCAATTACTGCTACGCATGCAGAAGCTGTTTTAGTTTATATCTCCTCTACAAAGCACCCAGGCAAAGTATTTACACAGATTGTTAAAAAATATATAAAAATAAAAGAAATTAAGTCATTTATCGATGAAGTAGGTGAAAAATACTATGCTTGGATTCTACCGGGACTTAAACTTTATGAAGATGTAATTGTAAATTTAGGTAAAAAAATAAAACTAGGTGATTCAAATAAGAAGTTTATAGAAAAAATTATATCTAAATTGGAAGACTGGCAAGAGTATAGTCTACCGCTTCAATTAATTTATCATGCTAAAGGACTTGATAAAAAAAGTGCTAAAGATTTATATCATGATATGAGAGACGTTTATTTGTGGCTAGCAAATGAAAAGAAAAGTTACCAACTTGCTTTAAAACTTGCTCAGGCTCTTGGAAGAATTTTTGCAAAATTACCTTCAGTTACTGCACAAAATAAAAAAGATATACAAACCCTTAAAGATCTAATAAAAAATAAAATAGAAGATATAATAAAAAATAAAATAGAAGATATATTTTTTAATATTTTGACCCTCATTATTAAAATC
>CAKNAD010000162.1:1571-6601 GCA_929200515.1 Candidatus Gorgonimonas leptogorgiae
AATAATCCCATTATTTGGCTGGATTGTATCAGAAATTTTAATATGGGCGGCACGAAAATTTGGACCGATGAAAACTCTAATTGGTTTTACAGTAATTGTACTATATTTAATTATATTAAGTTATATCGGACTGTCTCGTGATACTAATCTAAATAAAACTTCAAGATCTTACTCTTCTGGATATTCTAATAGTTCATCATCTTATTCTAATTCCTACGATCCATCGTATAATGATAATTCAGATAATTTATATACAACAGCTAAAAATCAAATAGAGACCAAACCGCTAGTTGGTAAAAACCATAAACTTAGCAAAGAAGAAATAAGATATTGTCAATTTCAAGAAAAACGCTTGGATTATATTAAAAATCAATTTCCTGAAAATGAATATAGAAATAACACTATAAAATCAGCTAATGCAATGCTTTTAACTAATGAGATTATTTTAAAATATAATGCTTTAGTTGCTGATTATAATTCACGTTGCAGTTCATACAGATATAGAGAAAGTGATTTAAATGCAGTTAAAAAAGAACTACTAGAGAAAAAAGCTGAACTAGAACTAGACGCTCAAAAAATAATGAAAACATGGAATACAAACTTCAGATTTCAAGAGAATTAATATGACTGAAAACACCAAAATAATGAATAGCCTAGCTACACTAGCTAGAGATTATTGGCGTTTATTGCGTTCTTACGAACGCCTAATTGCTGAATCTGCACTTAATAATCACAATAGGTTAAAAAGTAATTATCGTAATGCAGAGCGTAGATTATCTATAGTTTTAGATGAATATAATCTTAAAATTATCTCTTATGAAGGCAAAAAGTATACTCCTAATTTAGCTGTAACTGTAGTAAATGCAGATGAGTTTTCTGACAATGATGAGCTTATTATTAACCAAATGCTAGAACCAACAGTAATGCATGGTGAACAAGTACTCAACATAGGCAAAGCGATCTTAAGTAAAGAGGGAGATGTCTAATGTATATTGGAATCGATTTAGGTACTACAAACAGTGCGGTAGCAGGATATAATAAATCAAAAGTCAAACTTTATAAAACATCTGATGGTAGTGATACTTTACCATCAGTTATTTATGCTGATAAACGAGGTTATAGACTATATGGCAAGCGTGCTTATGATCAAACCTTATTATCCCCTGAAAACGTAGCTTCAGGTTTCAAACGCTTAATGGGAACCTCGACTAAAATTAATCTTAAAGCTTCGGCCATATCACTTACAGCTGAAGAGTGTAGTGCTGATATTCTCAAACATCTTATGGGGCAAGTTTTTACTGAATCAGGTATTGAAGAAATAACTGGTACTATAATTACAATTCCTGCTGCCTTCAATCAAATGCAATCTGAGGCTACTATTCAAGCAGCAAATCTAGCTGGTATTGACAAAGTAGCATTATTACAAGAACCAATTGCAGCTGCTATGGCCGCAATGTCATCTACAAATAATAAAAATGGTCAATTTTTGATATATGACCTTGGTGGCGGAACATTTGATTTAGCATTGGTACAAAGTATATCAGGTGCTATTAACATTATTGCCCATGAAGGCATCAATATGTTAGGAGGTAGAGACTTTGATAATGCTATAGTGAATAATATCGTTCGCCCATGGCTAGTAGAAAACTTTGATCTACCCCTTGATTTTCAAAAACAAGAAAAATACCGTAGAATAATTAGAATTGCACACCTAGCAGCAGAAAAAACAAAAATTGAACTGTCTACAAAAAATAGTGAAATTATTTTTGCCTCAGACGATGAGATACGCTTACAAGATGAATCAGGAAATGAAATCTACCTTGAAGTAGAGCTAACTCGATATGATGTAGAACAACTTATTACTGATGAAATACAAAAAACTATTGATCTATCTCGACAAATCATAAAGGATAATGGCTATAGCAATGAAGATATTGATCGCATTGTGTTTATTGGTGGTCCAACAAAAATGCCCTATATTCGCAATATAGTTCCACAAGAATTAGGTATCCAGGCAGATTTACAAATTGATCCAATGACAGCTGTAGCTCAAGGAGCAGCTATTTATTGTGAAAGTAGAGAATGGGATAGTGCCACTACTAAAAGAAAATCATCACGTGGCTCACATAAAACTACTGGTAAACTAAATATTAAATATGACTACCCATCTCGTTCTTCTGATAATAAAACAAAAGTACGGATAACAACTGTAGATATTGTTGATGGTTATGAAGTACAAATTGATAGTGCTTCAGGGTGGACTTCAGGTAGAATTGCAATTACTGCTAAAACAACGATTGATCTACAATTAGATGAAATGGGTGACAATGCTTTTCGTGCCACTGTTTTTGATAATAGTGGTAAACTAATTAAACAGGCTTCAACGCAGTTTATTATTACCCATACACATGCTAGCTCGGTCGGTATACCAGCCACACAAACTATTGCGGTAAAAGTACGCAAAGACATACATAATACAGGCAATAAATTAATCAAAATCCTTGAAAAAGGCACTCCTCTCCCAGTAAAAGGGGTACAACGATTTAGAGCTGCTCACACATTAACAGCTGGTAATAAGCAAGAGTCATTAGATTTTGAAATTTATCAAGATGAAGGTGCACCTGAACCTGAACTTAATTTATCAATCGGTTCGTTTAGGGTAAAAGGTAATGATCTTGAAGCTGGCATGAAAATCCGTGAAGGTGATGAGATTATTTTTCATTGGCAAATGAGTGACAGCGGTCTGTTAAAAGCGACTGTTGAACTACCTACTATTAATCAAAGCTTCGATACAGCAAAATTCTACGTAGCACAAGCAGGACATCAAGATTTTGATCTTGACAGCGGCACAAAGCTTGCAACTTCTATTTTATCCGATGCAGAACAAGAACTAGAAGATGTTAGAGAAATTATTGATGATAGTTCTAGTGATGAGTATCAAAAAATTGAAGACGAAATTGAATCACAGCGTGATATTTTAGATAACGCTAGCGAAGGTGATACTACCAGAGCAGTTACAGAAAAAGCCAGACATATTCGCCAAAAAATTTCTAAGATAAAACACTCTTCTAAAAATAGAGGAAAAGTATTAAAGCAGGAAGTTTTAAGACTAGCTGAGATGTTTGATAAACTTAATCGTAAAAATTCTGACTCACAAGTAGTTAATCGCTTTGATACTAATAAAAATAATGCCCTAGATTGCATCGATAGAGGCGACATTAAATCCATTGAAGAAGCTGAAACACACCTAGATGAAATGAAAACCATAAATCAGATTGAACTATGGAATAATCCTGAATTTTTGCGAGCAATGTTTAAATTAGCTGTTGATGAAATTTATTTAGCAACCTCTAAGAGTCAATATAAACTATTATTACAACAGGGTATTAAAGCAATTGAAGATAATAACAACAGCGAATTAAGAAAAATACTGTTTGCGCTAAATGATCTGAAAGTAAATGTAGCTGGGGCTGAACAATCTATGGCTAAGTTAGCATCTATTATGGCAATATAGGAGGAGTATTATGGAACATTCTTTTCCTTGGTTACCAATAGGCACCGAAATTACTCAAGGTACTAAAACAGGTAGGTTACTTAGCAGTGGCAATGGCTACCAACTTATTGCCTCCAATGATAGTCGTATAATCCTTCTGTTAAAGAACTCAGCAGATTTGCTTTCAAAAAATCTACAATATAAAACTTTAGAGATGACTGGAATTAATTCTTTTACATTTGATGATAATAATTATATTGCTACAATATATCTCAATAAAAACGCTCCAATGGAGCTTAAAAATTTAGTTAAAGTCTCTAGTTCAATGAGTGCTCAAGAACTTCTTAGTATAGCAAATGCTATTTCAGAAATGGCTACTAAATTTCCAAATGCATTATGGGATAGTGCTTTATATTTCCCAGGCGAGCATCTTTGCCTTGCTACAGAATTTAACAAAGCACCCACGGCTAAAAGCAAATACGCATTAGCTACAAAGTTACTAATAGGTTTTGCACCTAAAACTAATGTTTCTGCAATGACAATTCACCAATTAAACCCAGAGTTAACTTTTAATGAAATTCGTGATTTTTTAGAAATTATTGGTTTTGAAGATGAGCAACTACACGACAAGCTTTCTAAAATTAATATATCCTCACCAGATAGGTTTAATCTACATGGTCGACCTGAATTAGAAAAATTCTTTAGAGAAAATATTTTAGATTATTTTTATAGATATAAAGATTATCAAAAAATGGGAATTCAACCTCCTAATGGCATACTATTCTATGGTCCCCCAGGAACAGGTAAAACTTATACAGCCAAGGCTGTATCAGATTTTCTTCGATGGCCTATTTATGATATTGATATCGCCAACATTGGTAGCCCATATATACATCAAACTAGTATTAAGTTGAAATCAGTTTTTGAGCAAGCAGCGGAAAATGCACCTAGTATAGTTCTACTAGAAGAAATTGATGCATTAGGTGGCTCTCGTAGCATGTCTATGCATGATTCAAAAGTAGAGGAAATATCCCAGCTTTTACGACTAATTGAAACAGCATCTAAACAAGGTATTTTAGTTTTAGCAACTACTAATCGTTATCACTCTATGGATAATGCACTTGTTCGCAAAGGACGATTTGACCATGTGATAGAAATAG
Source organism: Candidatus Gorgonimonas leptogorgiae (assembly GCA_929200515.1). Classification (GTDB taxonomy): domain Bacteria; phylum Pseudomonadota; class Gammaproteobacteria; order Pseudomonadales; family Endozoicomonadaceae; genus CAKMZJ01. The sequence goes on from CAKNAD010000162.1 coordinate 6,225, forward strand.
GTATGCCAAACCAACAAGAAATTTCTTTAGCACTTACTGGAATGCTGAGCAAAAAGCCAGTTGCAAACAATTTATCAAAAGATAAGATAGCCCAACAACTTCTTGGACTACCTATGAGCGATGTAGCGTGGACAGTAAACGAAGCTGCTCGCATAGCTGTTAGAGCAGGAAAAAATCAAATTGATTCTGAATGTTTTAAACAAGCAATTGATATTGGAAAGAAAGGTAATACATCCCGATAATCTTATTTTTAGCCCTTTTGAGCTTATAGGAAAACACTAACTTCCGTTTAAAAACAAATCATATAAATGAGGGGATTTTTAAATAGTAAATAAAATTTTTTTTAAAATTTTTGTTATATATAGGTAACTACTTTT
>CAKNAD010000163.1:0-2765 GCA_929200515.1 Candidatus Gorgonimonas leptogorgiae
ATGCCTTATATCTCCGCCCTAAAGGGCGAGGCTTTACGGCACTACTAGGTAAAAAATTTAAATAAAAGTATATTATAAAAATTTACTAAACATAACACATAATCTGCTATGTGTATAGATTGATAGAACTTAAATACGTTAATGAAAGATTAGGTGAGGCTTATTATTGGCTACTTATACACGAGGAAAACTTTTCTTGCAAGCACAACCTAATAATAAATAACATTGTTATTTAGGAGTTTTGTTTTCAGCAATAGCTGTTTCTATAGTAGGAAATTGTTGATTTTTAATATCTAGTTTTTTACGAATAGTGTACTCTAAGTATAAACCATCTGCTACCCTATCTGCTATATTAGAATAATACTGTAAATTTTCTGCCGTTATTTTACTCATACTAAGAGAAGCTAAATTCTTATTTGCATCATTTATATCTCTGTATGCTAGATTTTGGTCTTGTTTAAAATTTAATATTTCCACTCTTGGTGTAGCCTCACTATGTTGCGTAAACGATACTGTTGTTAATTTTTGTTGTTCAATTTTTGAATCTATACATGGTAATAGTATGATTCTAGTATTAAAGTAAAGCTGGATGTTTATCATCCATTGATTACAGGCATGATAATATGTTTCTAGACACTCTGTATTACTTAATTCGCTATAAATATTATTAAAAGATGGTAATTTTAACGCTACTAACATTTTTTTGCTATTATTAGGATTATTTTTTGCAAGCTCTATTATATCTGTAAACATGAGTTCTACCATGTTATAGATTAGTTCTTTACCTTCTTTTTTAGAGATAAGCTCTTTGTTATTAATACTTTGTATTTCAGGATTGGGAGCAATAATATTTGCTTGTGGGTATATTTCTAATATTTGCTTCGAATTAGCGTGATGTAACCTTATGTCTTTATTACTCCCAAGCATTAACCATGCTGAATCCTTCATATCTTTTATATTATTAACTCTTACTGATATCTTTCTTTCAGCTAGCGTGCTATTTTGGTTGGAGTAGTCAGAGATAACAGATAAAATATAGCGAATGGCTGTTTCTAGTTTGCTAACGGTATATCTGAATACATGCTTTGCGATATTTATTGTGCTATCTAGAAAATTCGGTTGATTAAATCTAAATTGTTTTCTATAGGTGTTTTCTGTAATTTTTAGATATCCAGACATATACAACATCCATTTAAATTAAGCGTATAATTTACATACCATTGCTGTTTTATTAAAAAATAAAGCCCATGAAACGCTCTCTTGAATAACTTATAATATCTTGCTTAAAATAGCTTTTTATTAAAAACAACCTTAGAGCAAAATATACATAGCTAATTATCCCCCTATTTTGCCACAAACAACCAGCAAAGTCAAGTTAAACAACTATAAAATATTAGATATTTTTTATTTACTAGAAAAACATCAGTTTTTATGATACAATGACTCTAACTAAAGGATCTAAAGATAGAATATAAGGAAGTATTATGCATTCAGTATCATCGAAAAATAATTTTTTAGCACATCAAGCATCATATCAAGAATTTACGAATAATAATCAAGAAACTTGCGCACCAAGCTATTTTGACTCAAAGCTCCAAGCATTAAAAGATACAAATAGAAAGTTTGAAACAAATGCTACCTTAGGTAAGAGTATTTTTAATAGAATAATAACCAAAATACTATCTTTTTTTAGATATATAAAAGATTTTTTTGTTTGCTCTAGTAGCAAAAATAATCAATCTAGGGAAGATGTATCGTTAATAAGCTATTATTCTAGAGGAAAAAATTGGAATATAAATGGAGCTGTTAGAGAAGATGGAAAAATTGTTCCAGTCTTTTGCAGAAAAACAGAAAGTAACAGATCTTTTGTTTGTCGACACATGGCAAATGCTTGGTTGATTGGAGATTTGAAGCTATCACAAATTAATAGCAAAAAAGATTTAAGACAATCCCCAATGGTAATCAAGAATGGAGATACTCCAGAAGGTATTAAAAAATCAAGGTATGATATTGATAAGAGGGTGGAATGGAAATGTCCGGTAGAGCCTGAGATATTTGTTGGCTGTGTACTTAAAGATGATAAATTAGACCATTATTTTAAACAGCGTTTATCTAAATCAGAGTATGTAAAGCTGTCATCTCTTAGAAATAAGTTTTTTGCAACAGCAAAACATGATACAGATTTAGAATTGTTATCATATATAAGTAGCCTATCCATACTTAGTTATCAATATAAGGTATTAGAGAAAATGTTTAATATATTTCGGTACTCGAAAACAGCGTCTATTAATGATATAATACATGCTTTTTATAAATTTAAACCAGCTATAGGGAAACTAGCAAGCAATAGTAATAATGATGATGTATATTCTTTTTCTAAAAATAGTTTTCCGCATTTATTACGTGAACTATGTGAAACAATCTATAATCGACCCGAAGACAGTAGCGAGTGTTTTCGGTGGTCTACTACGAATCATGCTATGGGGCTAAAGATAGCAAAAAAAGATAACTCTATAAAAATTAGCTTTTACAACCCTGATAATACGATATCACATAATTTTGTTTTAAAATCATCTAAAGATACGGATAAGATAACAATACCAATATTGTTATCTTCTTTTTATCAAGATTTATATAAAATAACAAATCATAACATTACAGATTATGATGATATGCATGTGAATACTTTAATCCATGTAGATAATAATTAATGATAAAATCATTGCATAGATTCATTAGCTGTTACCGAGCATGCAAATAATGCT
>CAKNAD010000163.1:2775-6591 GCA_929200515.1 Candidatus Gorgonimonas leptogorgiae
GTTATTAGCCATAGAATCTCTTAATGTCTAAATCATAGCGATCACTGCTATATTACAAGCATATGCAGATTTTGAAAATGAATGCGATGAAAGGTTAAATATGGAGGAATACGATCAGATCTATTGGGAGGCTATGTGCGATTGCAATGATTTTTTCGAGCAGTTTCTTGTAGAAGACGAGGAAGACGACTAACCATACCGCCACACCAGGCGGTTTTTTTATATCAAACAATGTTAGTATTACTGTACTAAAAGGTTAATGTTTTCCTAGATGAGTTTAATAATAAGTGTTGTAATTAGATGCTCATCTAGATATCTTGCAATATAGCTATTCTAGTTAAATCCATCTTTGGATAGCAGTGGTTGTATCCTGCGGACTGGTATTAAAACAAATTTTTGCTTTTGGAGCAAATTCATGTACTGCGTTTACTAGGGTTTCGAAGACTAAAAAACTACTAGGAATAGTTCTAACACCTGCACCTATAAGGATGCAATCATAGTTTGTTGCTGTTAAATCATTTTTTACAGTGTTATATGCAGTATCTGCACTATTAATAAATAATAAGCTAGCTTGATAACCAAGATTATGTAATTTTTCTTGTTCTGCTTTTAATGTACCCATAATATCTTTAGGTGCGTTATCTGGTTTATTATTAGCATCAAGAACTTCAGGGTTCCAACCTATAAGTACTACTTTTTTATTGTCTGTCATATTTATACCTTATTTAATATACAATTTGTATAGCAATATAAAAGTTTATTTTTATTTGATTTATTGGTTTAGTCGATACTAATACTTTTGAAATACTAGTAATTATTAAAACCGTACAATTAAATATTGAAAGCAGCGTATCAATACTAGTTGTAAAAAAAATTTTATAGTATAATGCAACTCGAGTTGTTTCATCAGTAATATACACCTTTTATAGATAAAGGAAAAGCTAATCTTGGACACTAATGACCCTAAATTTAAAAAACAAGTTTTAAAATTAGAATTGGAATCTAGTGATGCAAATCATTTAAGTAGAATGTGTGGTAGATTTAACGTAAACATTACTCAGCTTGAAAAATTATTAGATGTAAAGATTCATTCTTGTGGTAATGAGTTTTCAATTTTTGGTAGTCAAAATGATATAAAATATGCAAAAAATGTAATTAGCAAATTATTTAAAGATTCTCAAGAACATGATATAACAGAAAAAAATGTGCATTTAGCAGTTACAGAAATATGTGGTAGTAGTGGTATTAGTAAGGATAAAAAATATAACACTACAATTAAAATAAAAGCTACTAATAAAATTATAACCCCAAGAAAACTTAGTCAGCAAAAATATATTAAAGCAATTAAAGATAACGACATTATTTTTGGTATCGGTCCGGCAGGAACAGGTAAAACTTATTTAGCTGTAGCTGCTGCTGCCCAAGCATTACAAGAATACGAGGCTAGTAAAATTTTATTGGTTAGACCAGCAGTAGAAGCAGGAGAAAAACTAGGTTTCCTACCTGGTGATCTCACTCAAAAAGTAGACCCATATTTAAGACCTTTATACGACGCATTATATGAGATGCTAGGAACTGAGCGAGTAGATAGCCTAATAGAAAAAAATGTAATAGAGGTTGCTCCTTTAGCTTATATGCGTGGCAGAACTCTAGATAACGCTTTTATTATTCTTGATGAAGCTCAAAATACTACTAAAGAACAAATGAAAATGTTTTTAACTCGTATTGGTTTTGGAACAACCGCAGTTATTTGTGGTGACCGTACCCAAATAGATTTACCGCAAAAGAATCAGTCTGGTTTATTACAAGTAATTGAAATATTGCAAGATATCAATGAAATAGCATTCTGTTGGTTTGATGCCGAAGATGTTGTCAGGCATCCTGTAGTTAAACAAATTGTCGAGGCTTATGAAACCAATCAAAAAAACCTTTAGCTTCGGAATGTAATTTATGCAGTATGATATTCACTTAGATATTATCATAAATAGTAGTAGTCAATTTATTCCTAAGTCAGAATTATTTCAAAAATGGTTTAAAGCAGCTCTTCAGGGTCAAAAAAAAATAGCTGAAGCATCGTTGTTAATTGTTGATGAAGATGAAGGCAAGTATTTTAATAATCGTTGGCGCAATAAAGACAAGCCTACTAATATTTTATCATTTCCAGCAGAAATACCCGCAGAGGCTAACTCTCCTATTATCGGCGATTTAATCGCTTGCGCTCCAATTATTGAACTAGAAGCTAAAAATCAAGGTAAAGATTTAGAAGCTCATTGGGCACACATGATAATACATGGTGGCTTGCATTTACTAGGATATGACCATATATTAGAACAAGATGCTCTAGAAATGGAAGCTATTGAAATTTATATTTTATCTAAGCTAGGATATAAAAACCCATATTAACTTGATTTACATATACAGCTTCAATTAGCAGTGTATATAACAGGTGATCTTTTGAATAGTATAACCACTAAACTTCCCGTTGAACTCCATATTATTTTAGGAGTCTTAGTTGTTTTAATATTATTGTCTGCTTTTTTTTCTAGTGCAGAAACAGCCTTGATGTCTATAAATAAATATAGATTACGCCACTTAGTGAGAAAGGGCAATAAAAAAGCTAAGCGTATACATGATATGCTTAAGCGTCCAGATAGACTAATCAGCACTATTTTAATTGGTAATAACTTTGTTAATATTCTTGCTTCGTCGTTAGTAACTATAGTAGTAATGAATATGTGGGGCGATGCAGCTATTCCCGTATCATCTTTAGTTCTAACCTTTGTTATTTTGATATTTGGCGAAATAACCCCAAAAACAATAGCTTCGTTACATTCAGAAAAAATAGCTTTTAGCTTTACATTGTTTTTATTACCGCTATACAAAATTCTTAATCCTATAGTTATTTTGGTTAATTGGATTTGCTCTCTTATTGTTAAGCCTTTTGGTGTGTTTTTTAAAGAGCAAAAACTAGATAGCCTCAGTAGCGATGAATTAAGATCTTTAGTAGATGACGCATATGTTGCTGTACCTAAAAAAAATAAATTTATGCTACTAGGTATTCTTGATCTTGAGCATATTCGTGTAGATGATGTAATGATACCAAGAAATAATATGGTGGGTATTGATATTAATAACGATATCAGCACAATTATAAATAAATTACAAAACCACCAGTACCATACAATACCTGTGTATCAAGAAAACATAGATAACATGCTTGGAATTTTACATTCTAGAGGAATAGCACAACTCCTTGCAGTACCGGAATTAAATAAAACAGCATTTATGAATGTAGTATCAGATCCCCACTATGTTCCAGTATCTACTAATTTATATTCGCAGTTAATAAACTTTCAAAAAAATAAAGAAAGATCAGCATTTGTAGTTGATGAATATGGCGAAATTTTAGGTGTGATTACCCTAGAAGATATCTTAGAAGAAATAGTCGGTGAGTTTACCACCCCCCCAGCACATGAAGAAGATAATATAATTAATAACGAAGATGGTAGTTATATTATAGATGGCTCCGCTTCTATACGCTCGGTAAATAAACAGCTCAATTGGAATTTACCAATACACGAAGCACGAACAATTAACGGATTAATAACAGAGACTATGGAGTCTATACCTTGCTCTAAGGTTTGTTGGAAAATAGGGGATTATTATTTTGAAATTATTCAAGTAAAGAATAATCGTGTAAAAGCAGTAAAAATGTTTACTAAAAAAGGCAGTCAACAACAAAGCGATACTAACAATAATTAATATATACACGTGGCAGTTGGAAATGCGGGTTTTCAGCAAGTGATTATAAGTTTT
>CAKNAD010000164.1 GCA_929200515.1 Candidatus Gorgonimonas leptogorgiae
GGCAGTATTTTGCCTCGAATTAAACCATTTTACTTAGCCCTGAAACCTAGCATTTCTAGTTTTGCCACGAGTCCATACTTTAAAAAAAATAATATGATTACTTATAATGAATATGATTACTTATAATGATAGTTGCGAATATATTACAACATTAAAAAATGGAACTGCTAGCTGTGGACATGAAGTTAGTTTATTTCATAATAAAGAAAACCAGTATCAATTAAAATTTTTATTAAATCAATTAGAAAATGATTGTGCTATCTGTTTATTACCTATTACATTAGCAGATAGAAAAATTGCCATTATAAATAATTGTCGCCATGTTTTTCATTATGATGCCTGCTTATGGGTTTACTTATTAACACAAGATGATTACTACTATTGTTGTCTCTGCCGGCAAGAAATATTAACAATTGATATTTATAATTCTATAACTGATTTTATAGTCAATGAATGTGATCTATGTAATCAAGCATCATGCTTGAATAATGAACATAAAAACAAACTCTATATTAGACAAACACCAATACAAGAACTACAATTATCTAGAATAATTGACAGACAAAATATAATATTAATAGATTTAGAAGCCACTTTTCTTCCAATAACCAAGTATAAAAACAATATGGATGAACTTAAAAAGTTAGTATTTTCTCGTCTAGAAAGTATTTTAGAAGCTAACAAGCTAGGTGATATGGAAACTAAAATACATAAATTAAGCCCAGATATTAGAAATGATCCAATACTTGCCTTTGATAGACAAGATAGAAAAAAACGCTTTGTTGCAGTGGGTGATGCTTTATATCAAGCAGTGTATTATTATGATGCTAGTTATTTAGAGAGAGCACGGATGCTCATAACACATTACCTTGGTTTTTGATAACTGATTTTTGAATTTTAAAAATATATACAGTTATACACTATACGAAATTATCATGGATTTACCGAGTAACAAAAATAATAGCTCAATTTAAATCTTTAAACCAAATTTTACTGCTAAAGTTTCCTTGTATGTACCAGATACAGATTTATCGCTATAACCATAACTGACTTTATAGATGAAATTATCAAAGTCACAGGATATATTAGCAGATACACAAGAATTATAGCCTGTGTCTGATATTAAATTTGTATTATAACTAGCAACAATTTCAGGATTTAATCGAATATTAGTATTTTTTATATAAAAATTAGCACCCATGACCATTTCTGATCCAGCAAATAATTTAGATGAATGAATTTTACTTTTATTAGGAGACTGTGAAATTTGTTCAGATACGCCTTCTGCGGTAAGACAAAGTTTAGGTTGTATATAAAAGTTAGAAAATATTGTAAATTCTGTTCCTAGCTTAGCAACAGCATTTGCTTTGTTTTGTTGATCACAATATAAAAAATTAACCTCTGTTTGTGTGAAATAATTATTATTGTGAATGTCTAAAGCGAAATTTAACGCAGTTTTTTTACTTTCAAAAATATAATCTTCTCTATAAAAAGCTAATAATCTGCCATATTCGGCTGTTAATTTCATTTTATCGGTAACAAAGCTTTCAAAGCCCATTTTTAAAAACAGTGATGCATCTTTGTTTTTTATAGGCTGATACTCAAAATCTGTATATATATTAGGTTTAAAATTTTGATTAGTATTACAAAAAGCTACTGATGTAGTGGCTATATTAATAATAAATAGTACAAAGGGTAAGATAAAATTTATTTTAAAACTATTAAATAATCTGCAAATAGTCATAGTACATCCGTGTAAATAGGTGATTTATTAAGTTAATGAATGATAGCATATCAGTATTAATTTACCAATATACTTTAGCAGATATTTTTTCGTATGTTAGGTAAGATAAATAACTTTCAACTAATAGTTAATAGTTAACTTATATTAACGATTATATAGTATAAATTTATTAAAATATTATTAGTCTAGAAGGTGTATGCTTCAGCTAATTTTATAGAGTAATCCTATTTACACTATATTGAAGAACATATGAATAAATTAAAATGGATTTTATTGATAGTATTTTGGTTTCATACTATTATTATGGCTCAGGCTGTAACAGCAGAAGAAAAAAATGAAGTAACTAAAAATAAAACTAATACTAAGTTTAAATTATTAGATTATGAAGTAGATGAGACAAAAAAAACAACTACAGCAACCGTTGAAGTTTCAGACACTAATAAGGACGTGACTTTAAATTTTATTAATACAGAAGCTAATCAAGAAGATGAAATTCCTGATAACACTATTCAGATACCAAGTGACTTTCATTTTGTATTAGAAGATAAAGATTCAGCTCCTATTGGAGTAATAGAATCTAGCTCATCAAAAAATCCTGCGTTACTGATTAATCTATTTAAATATAATGATTCTACAAGAGATATTATTATTAAGCCTAAAATACAAAGCAATGGAACTGGTCTTAAAGTTAATCCTTCTAAGGATATAGCTGTTACAGACAAAGTTTTTCAATATAATATAACCGTGGATTCTACTACCGTAGAGCCTATTCCCGAAGATTCTACTACCGTAGTTCCTGAAAGTACCGCAGTTGATCTTAATGCCAAAGTTACTAATCTTAAAATTAATGATAGCAAAGTAAATTCCAAACAAGCAGGAATTGCTTTAAATGCTGATAGTGATCTAGAGAATCAGACTAACTTTATTAGTAATAGTATTATAGTAGGAAACCCAGCTATTAGTGTAAACGGTGATAATTACAAATTAGACTTGTTGCTAAGCTCGCAAGTAAAATCAAACTCTGAAACAGAATCAGCAATTGAGATAAAAGCAAATAATACCTACTTAGTTAATAACTTAGGTGCTAGCATTTCGGCTACAGAAACAGCTATATTGATTGACGAAAATGCAACTGGAAATAATATTTATAATTATGGCTCTATTGAAGGGCGTAATCCGCTGATAGTTAGAGGAAAAAATAATAAAATCACTTGTATTAAAACAAATAATGAACAACAAAGCAGTAGTAAAAAAGCTATTAATGCAATAAAAACTAATGAAACGACAGATGAACAAGGAATAATAGTATATGGTGAATTAACTATTAACAATGACTCTAGCGACATTATAACTGATTTTCATGCATTGGAAGGTAGTAATTTAATGATAAACAACAGTTCAGGAACTATCCAAAGTGATGTGATTAACATACAGGATAGCGCTACTGTTATTATAGAAAATGGTGGTAATCTATATACCAATATAACAACATCTACAAATTCTTCAAATGTAAAAATTTTCAATAATAAAACCCAAGATTCAAAAATATATGCTGATGAGAATAAAAATCCTGCAAAACTTATTTTTACAGGTGATACGGCAATAAGAAATCAAGGTGATATTTATTGCAATACTAGTAGTAGCAAACAGTTAAATATTGAAAACACATTAGATGCTAATATTAGATTCATAAAAAATACGGATACAGAAGCATTTGTTTCTACAGGGAATCTTAATATAAACAATCACGGGCTGATGACAGGTGATATGATTATTAAAACTAATAACACCGATCAGCAAAATATAACACTTTTTAACGATAATCTTATTGTTAGTAATTTTGATTTCGAGCAACCATCAGAAAGCTCAACTGAAAAATTTGTTGATTTTTCTAATGAATCTCATAGCAAACTAGCTTTAGTTATTGGCGATATAAAAACTATAGGTTTTCCCATATCTTTAAAAAATAATGGTGGTTTGTTTCTTGCAAAAACCATAGGTAATCAGGCATATAAAAGTGGTATTAGTATATTTAATGAAGAACATGGCTATTGGGGGGTAATAAAATCTGAGAAAATATTTGCTAATGATATTCATAACAAAGACTCTGGATATATAATTGCTAATGATATTTCTTTTAGTACGCTAATTAATGCAAGTAACAGTATATTACATGCGGGAACTATGACATTATGTAAAAAAACAGCTGGCTCAATAAAGGCACAAATAGCAAACTCCTCTTTTATATTTGCTAATAAAATAACAGCAGAAGGTGAATATGGTATAATTACAAATGAATATAATAAAAATCTAGGAAAAATAGTAACATCAAAAATAACAAATATTCAGTTAAACAACCCTCCAAATGCTTTTGTTTTTGTGGCTGATGATTTGGAATTAGTTGATACTTGTGAAACTCATCCAACTAAAAGTCAAATAGCATTAACTAAAAATAGTGGTAATTTAATAGCTGACAATATAATTTTAAAACACAGCATAATTAATGAAGGTAGCATAATTGCTAGTACCATTACTAGTGAAAAACAATTCGATAAAGACCTTGTATCTCTAAAAAATAACTATGAAGTTTTATGTAATACAGTTAAAAACATCTCAATATTAAATGAAGGTATAATTACAATAACAGCTATAAATAAAAGCAATAAAGTAGATCATAATTTTACTAGTAATAAAGTGATTAACAAGTTGATAGTTGACAATAAATTAGACATTAATGCTGATGATACAACTGGTCATTCTGACGATGATAAAAGCTTACAAGTAACTATCGATGCAATAAATAAAGAGGTTATAAATTTACAAGAATTAGAAATACTAGAAGCTACCGAGACACAACTAAACACTATTACAACAAAAAATTTAGCTTCAATAAAAGCTATAAGTGATTATTTTAATATTTCAGGCACTCCGCAGTTTGCTGGAAATGTTTGTATAAACCTAACTCAAGGTGCTAAATTAATACTAGATAATAACATTGGTGTGGTAAACAATGCTAAATTATACATTAGACAACTAAATAATAAATCTGGCGCTTCTAAATATATTCCTATAGCTAAAGATGCTATCAGCGGAAAACTTATTAATAAAAATGAATTACATTTAATGGCTGGTAGTTATTTAGATAATTATGAAGATAAACCAGGAAGTAAATTAATTATTGAGGTTAATGAAGCTTTAACTAATTTTGCCAAAGATAAAAATAAAGCTTTAGTAAATGTAAAACAACCTACAAATTTAAATCGAGATGCACGAATTATTTTAAACGTTGATAAAACCAAGCAAAACAATTTACCAAAAAATTTAGAAATAAAAGTGTTAACCTCACAACAAATAACCTATAATAAAGACGAACCTATTCCTAAAACACATATAACAATAAAAGAATCAGATAAAGAAAAAAACTTTTTACATATATCTAAGGCTACAATTGAATTAACAGAAGATTATAAGAGAGTATTTTCGCCATCAGATCCAGAAAATAATAAAGTAAATACCAATACTGACTTAACGGAAAATATGCAATCAACAGATGCCATAGCATATAGCCCTGATCAGACTCCATCAGAAGAATCTAGTTCTGATCAAGTTACATTAGAAGCAGATAGTTCTGTTCAGACTCCAGAAAGTGCAAGCCTTATAGTTAATGTAGGAGATTTTAATGACGAGGATGGTAGCGAGGATAATGACAAAGATAATGGCAATGACAATAATGATAACAACAGCACTGATGATAGCAAAAAACACAAAACATCTGTATTAGAAACAGTCACCCACAAACAAATACAAAGATTGATTTCAGCTTATTTATATAAAAACAATTGTAATTTTTGTTGCTCCGATAACCAAAGCTGTTTAACAAGTAACAGTAATTCTATTTGGGCAAAATATCTTGTTTCAAATTTAACTCAGCTACCTAAAAATAATAATAGTCAATTAGATGCTAAGCTTCAAGCTTTAGTTGTAGGAATAGATTACAAACAAGATAGTTCAACTATAGGCTTTGCTACTGCTATAGCCAATGCAGATAGTACAATAGATAAGCAACAGCAATATGATTCTAGTTTCAATGAATATATGTTGTATTTTAATTATAAAAAATCTGAATATTTTATCAATGCACTATATAGTTATGCTACTGGTAAGCATCAATTACAAGATAGTTTAGATACCAACAAGTATAATTCTTATAATAATAGTTTTCATTTAATTGCTGGTAATTGCTTATATAACTATGGCTTACAGATAAGTCCTAATCTTAGTCTTAAATTTAGTAATATAATCAAAAAACAGCATGAGATAATAACCAATAACCAAACGCTTGTTGTAGATTCTGCTGGATATTTTTACATAGAAGCAGGAATCGGTGCAGCAATAGAAAAAGCATGGTGCTATAAAAATATTATTACTAAATTATATGGTCGCTTTATGGCATACCATGATATTAAGAATAGCTCAGGCTACAAAGCTCATAGTCGCGAACTTGATTTAGCTATAGATGTTAATTATCAACGATTCTCAGTAAATTTAGAGTATATCTATCAATGGGAGCATAAATTTAAAGCAAATAGTATTGTGGCTACAGTACAATATGCTTTCTAAATAGTTAGCACTTATAAAGTTATGTTATGCATGAAAATATACATCTTTTGCTTGAGAAAAGGGGAGGTAAAGTGTTGGTAGTGTTCACAAATCTGTGTCATTAATAAACTTATATGTTTTAACACCACACACGTGGGTAGTGTTCACAAATCTGTGTCATATGTTAAACTATAACTCTTTATGAGGTA
>CAKNAD010000165.1:0-3993 GCA_929200515.1 Candidatus Gorgonimonas leptogorgiae
GGCTAAAAACTTACAATCACTTGCTGAAAACCCGCATTTTCAACTGCCACGTGTATATACACTTTCAGATAGAAAGAGTATAGCAATTATAGTTAAGCACAGGATACAGGAAATATAGAAAAAATACTACTATACTATATAATAGCTGATGGCGATGTAATTAATTTTTTACCTACTATAAATAAATCTTTATTACCATTTAAAATATCTTGTATTGCTAACTGGCGCTTACCTGGTAGCTGTAATGCGGTAACACGCAAAATGCTTTGATTACATGCTATATCAATACCTGTTTTATCCACTTTTATTATTGTACCATTGTCATGGTTATGATCAATATTAACTTCTTCAGCTTCACAAATTTTAATATTATGATTATCAAGCATAAAATTAAGACCCATTCTAGGCATAAAAGCTCTTAATTTTCTTGATAATACTAATGCTGATAAATTGCAATCAATCCTAGCTTCTGCTTTATTGATTTTATGAGCATAAGTGGCTAGTGAATTCTGTTGAGGTTGTCTAACTATAGAATTATTTTTTATACCTAATAAAACCTCACATAATAATTTACTACCTATAGTAGCTAATTTATTTTCTAAGGTTACAGACGTATCAGTTGCATCTATTTTACAAGATTCTTGTAGTAGCATATCACCAGTATCAAGACCTGCATCCATTTGCATAATAGTAATTCCAGTAGTTGCATCCCCTGCTTCTATTGCACGTTGAATAGGAGCAGCTCCTCGCCATCTGGGTAGCAAAGATGCGTGTACATTAATACACCCTAATTTGGGGATATCTAAAAATTGTTGCGGTAATATCATGCCATATGCTACAACTATTAGTATATCTGGATTTAGCTTATTAATATCAGCAATTGTTTGTGGATCTTTTAAAGATTTAGGCTGATAAATAGCTAATTGCTGCTGTTGTGCATATTGTTTAACCGCACTTTGTTGTTGCTTGCGACCACGTCCTGCTGGGCGATCAGGCTGTGTATACACAGCTTCTATGTTGTACCCGCTATTGTATAGCTTTTGTAGATGGGCTTTAGCAAATTCAGGGGTTCCTGCAAAAACTACTTTAAGTGTTTTCAAATATTATCTCCTAACTTAATTCTCCCACCACCAAGAAGAAAAACCATTTTCATATTTTGGTAGTATCCTAGAATGCTTTATATTTTTGATATGTACCATAGACCAATAAGGTTGAAACCATAGAGGAATTATAAAATAATTCCATAGTATTATTCTGTCTATGTTGCGGGTAATAGCTATCAACTCGGCACGTTTTTTAGTGTTTTTTGCTTGCTCTATAAGCGAATCTAAAACTGCTAAGGATACCCCTGCTACATTTCTGCTGGAGTATTCTTTTGCACTTTTACTTCCCCAAAAAGCCTCTAACTCAACTGTTGGGCAGACACTTAGAAAAAAGAAATCAAAAACAATCATATCGAAATCGAATTTTTTCATTCGATTAATATACCTAGAGGGATCAATCGTTGTAACTTTTACTTTAATTCCTAGTTCTTTTAAATTATTAGCAAAAGGAATAACAAACCGTTCAAACTCAGGTTGAGACAATAAAATTTCGAATTGTAACTTATTACCATCTTTATCTATTAAGCTATCTGCCGTTGTTTTCCATCCTGCTTCCTGTAATAAACGATATGCTCTTAATTTGCGTATCCGCCAGTTACCAGTGCCATCTGTAACTGCTGGTTTCCAAGTTTTTTTAAATACTTCTGGTGGTAGTTGACCTTCATAGTTTTCTATCAGTTTTAACTCTTCACTAGAAGGTTTGTCTGTGGCAGCAAGATCAGAATTGTTAAATAAACTGTACGCCATTGCATATTCATCATAAAATAAATGCTTGTTAATCCAATTAATATCCAAAGCTAGCGATATTGCTTGACGTACTTTTTTATCATAAAAAATAGGTTTGCGTAAATTAAAAGCAAAAGCTCGAACACCTGTAGCACCATTCAATATTGACTCTTTTACCCATGGTAATTTGGTGTTTTCAGTTGTTTCATAATCATATTTACAATATTTATAGTTATTTTCTATTCTTATATTGTAATTGCCTTTTTTAAATGCTTCTAGTGCTGCACCATCATTACGATAATACTCGGTATATAATATTTTGAAATTATGCCTACCTTTATTTACTGGTAAATCTTTAGCCCAATAATCTTCTACCAATTCATAAGCTATATATTTTCCTGACATAAAGTTTTTTATTTTGTATGGTCCACTGGATAAATAAGGCTTTAATGTTGCTTTTGATATATCATTTTCTGGTCTGCTCCAATAGTGCTTAGGCAAAATTCGTAATTGTGACAATTTGAAAACTAATGCACGATCATTCGAATTCTTAAAACTAAAATATATTTTGCTTTTATCTATAACTTTAACTTCTTTGATATCTCTATATAAATGTTTATAATATGGAGCACATTTACTAATTAACAGTTCAAAAGTATAGGCTACATCTTCTGCTGTTATTGTTGTGTTATCGTGAAATTTAGCTTGAGGATGTATGTGATAAATAACCCATGATAAATCTTCAGGGTATTCAATTTTTTGTGCTATTAACCCATACATCGTATAGGGTTCATCTCCAGATTTTACCATCAAAGAATCATACAAAAAATAACATCCTTTATCTACTACTCCTCTAGATGAAAATGTATTAAAACTATCGAATGTCCCTATTGCTGCTTTTTTAAGTATACCTTGCTTAGGAGCTTTAGGGTTTACATATTCAAAATGTTTAAAATCAGCTACATATTTAGGTGTATCGTGAAAGCTTATTGCATAAGAAGTTGTGATGTTACCGATATTATCGTTATGTATACTAGAAGAGGCATAAGCATCATTTAAAACACAACAATTAATAACTGATGAAAGTAATAAGGCAGTAATATTGCTCATAATTAGTTTAGATAATACTTTCATTAATTTATAAATCCTAGGTTATAAAAACAGCCTTATTCAATTAGAAGATGTATATACACATTTTACTTAGCCCTGAAACCTAACATTTTCATCTGCCATGTATATATAGGCAAAAACACTTAGCAAGTTGCAATATTTTACTAGCATTTTTATGTTTTGTATTGATTCTAATCTTAAAGGCTTTTTATATTTGCATAGATTCTATTATAATATTTTTATATTATTGAGACAAGTTATAGTTGCTAGTAGTTATGTCTATTATGCAACTCAAGTTACGCAGTATAGAAAATTAGTATCTAATGAAACAATAAATATTAAAATTATTAACTATGCATAAAAACATATATTGTGCTAAAATAAAGAGTATAAAGCAATCGAAACTATTACTAAAAATATGACGCTATTGTCTATGGTGAAATCTATTATAATAGATGCTAGGTATACAGAAAAACCTTTTACTGATACTGTAAACAAATTATAGGGTATAATTATATACACGTGGCAGTTGGAAATGCGGGTTTTCATCTATTAGGTATATACATGTGGCATACTTTGACACATAAGTAACTGTTGTTTTTAATTGTTACTATTTTATAAAGGAGTACTTCTTATTATGGATAAGATGCAAGGAATACCCCAGTCACCAAAGATTCAATCCGAAAAAGATTCGGATACACAGAAAGAAAAAAAGCATGATTCTGGATCTTTAAAAGGTCGTATCGTTCAAATCAATGAGAATCAAGATATAAATAACTTGAATATAGGGAAACTAAGGAAAAAAGCTAAACTAGAAAATTTTATAACACTAGGTAATGTAAAACAAAAGAAAAAAATATTTAACAATACTAATGATACTTCTGTTAATGATAAACAAATACAAGCTAAATTACCATATAGAATAACACAAGGAAAGGTAAAACAAACAAAGGAAATGTTTGAAAACACCAATGAATTACCTGTTAAAGATAAACAAACACAAGCTAAATTACCATATAGAATAACACAAGGAAAGGTAAAACAAACAAAGGAA
>CAKNAD010000165.1:4093-6527 GCA_929200515.1 Candidatus Gorgonimonas leptogorgiae
AAGCTAAATTACCATATAGAATAACACAAGGAAAGGTAAAACAAACAAAGGAAATATTTGAAAACACCAATGAATTACCTGTTAAGGATAAACAAATACAAGCTAAATTAGCATATAGAATAACACAAGGAACGGTAAAACAAACAAAGGAAATATTTGAAAACACCAATGAATTACCTGTTAAGGATAAACAAATACAAGCTAAATTAGCATATAGAATAACACAAGGAACGGTAAAACAAACAAAGGAAATATTTGAAAACACCAATGAATTACCTGTTAATGATAAACAAATACAAGCTAAATTACCATATAGAATAACACAAGGAAAGGTAAAACAAACAAAGGAAATGTTTGAAGCTATAACTTCAAGTAAAAATAAACCATTAGCAACATCAATGGCAAGCCAGCTCGTCAAAAACAAACCGCCTGCGATACCAAAACCAACTGTAAAATCTATAATTCCAGATGAGCAAAAAACTATTGCTACCCAAAAGTCTAGTCTTAGTCATCTAAAAACAACAGAATTACAAAAAATATATGATAATATAGTAAATCGTCTTCATACCGATGAAGATTATGAAGACGATTTGAGTTCATATTCCGATTTTTTTAAATCTATAAAACCATTGCCATTAGTTGATAGAATTCCAATATTAGTAACCTCATTGACAATAAGATTAAAAGAAAATAGTTTAGATAACCTACATCAATTATTTGATTTGAATGCAACGTCGCAGTTATATGATAAAGATATTATTAAGACACTAGTAAAACACAAACTTTCAGCTGATGACATATTTAATTCTCTTATTAAAGCGAGTGATCTCCTTACAAAAAATAAGGAGCAAGGATTAGATATTTTGTATAATACAGTAAATAAAATTAAAGAGGATAAATTGTACAGCTTTGATGAACTGCACGATCTGAAAAACTTTGTATCACAATTAACAGATGAACAGGTAAAAATAATTCTTAGTAAAGATGATTCTGAAAAGCGTCAAGAAACTATTAATCTAGTTAAAAAATATAGGTAGCGACACCTATTTGTGAACACTACCGAACACCTACCCACTACCACTATAAGGGAATATTAAGCTTTACCGCAAAGCTATTATCATTATAGTATTTAGATGTTGAAAAATTATAATATATAGACAAATTAACTTTTTTGAAAGAGAAATCTAAACCTAATTCTGTTTCTACTACATTTGCATACTTGTTAACAACAGCAGTATTGTAATCTTCTAACATGAAATTCTTATTAACTGCAACAGTTTTGTTGCCATTCATGTTTCTATATACTGTAGATTTTATTTTAGGTACTATAAAGCATTCATAAAGCATCCAAGTTTGAGTTATACTAACTCCTAATCCTATATCAAAAATTTGGTCTTTTATACTACTATGAAATTCGCTGTTAGAAACCGATATATTATTATTTTCTGGAATATTTTTATACGAATCAATGTTTATCGTTGTTAATTTAGCTATAACTTCTGGCTCTATATTAAATAATAATAAATCAAATTCATAACTAGCAGAAAGATGGAACTTATTAAATTTTGTGTTGTACCTAGAACTCATTTTAGCAGCTTCTCGTAACCTGCTAGCCTCAATTCTAGACGAGCCTAAACTTACAATAGCACAACAAAATAATTTATTAGTTATATAATTAGCTACATATATTGAAGCTAAAAAACTATTTTGCAACAGATACTGATCTCTTTTAATTTTTTCAGGTGTAAAGGTTCCTCCTGTAGAGCGGTCATATCCTAATGAGCAACCTAAGATATAATCAGACCAATGACTATCTATACCTATAATAAAATTATTTGATTTATTATTATAGCCTAGATTTTTATCGATAGATTTTTTATGAGATGCCCCCATAGACGCCATATTCCAATTAGTAAATTTATTATTTTTATAAAAATCTAAAGATTGGCACTTAATAGTATTATAATTATTTCTAGTAGCCATTACTCTATTGTAAATATGTTGTTGATGTAGCTTTATTGCATAATTACTAACACCGACACTTAATCCGGAATCATCTGGTATTAAAGTATTTAAATAACTTATTAACTCTTCTTCTGTTCGTGATCTGGTAAAAATATTGCCGTATACATCGTCTATAGCATTTTTTATTGTGTATTCATTGACTTGATTGTCATTTAACGCATCATCTTCGTCAGCAAAATTATCATCATTGGTATCTTCATTCACAAAACTTTCATCTGCACCAGCAATATGCTCATCATTACTGGTATCTTCACTCGCAAAACCTTCATCTTCACTAGCAATATGCTCATCATTACTGGTATCTTCATTCACAAAACCTTTATCTTCGTCAGCAATATGCTCATCATTATTGGGATTTTCGTTATCAAAACCTTCATCTTCGTCAACAATACTCTCATCATCACTAGGA
>CAKNAD010000166.1 GCA_929200515.1 Candidatus Gorgonimonas leptogorgiae
TAACAAGCAGAAAAATACTCTAGAAATGGATAATTCCCAAAGTTAAAATAAGAGAATATCAATGCATCTAAATAAAAAATATTTTAGCATCTGTATACAGTTATTGTTATTGTTTTATAGCTGTATCGCCTGCTCAGAGAGTTTGTTGCTATCAGCAAATAAAGAACTACCTATTGATCAATCTTTAACAAGCATCGCTATTAAAGAGGGCGATCAGTTACATATAGAGGGTATTAATAATTCCGCTTCAGCAGCAATTGTTATTATTAGAATAGATAACAAGCAATCTAAAAATTATTATAGTCGTTACAATAAAGAGCTTACCGTGCTTCCAGGGGAATTTGTATTTGACTTGCCATTAAACGGCTTGCTAACCTCGGCAAAAGATAAACTTACCCTGCCTTTTACTAAATTAATAATCTTTGATAGCTCAGATAAAAACATAACAATAAATAAATTAACTATTGAAGCATCTCCAGTTGCTCCAGATAATGTTTTAGCATTAGATTTTGGCGAAGCTGATAGTGCTATTTTTCCAGGATTTAATAAAGTAACAACAGCTAGTAATTATTTAGCTGGCAAGTTGCGTACCAAGGTTAGAGTTTCTGGTGATGCGTTAATTAAAGACGGAATCGATGGCATCGATTCAATTAAAGCTCCTTGGAAAAACGGTACATGGAAGTTAAGCATATGGTTGGCTGATCAAGGAGAGTGGGAGTATTTAGCTCATTTTTTAAGCCGAAAAATTGTTGTTAATAATAATGTTTTTATCAATCAAGTTTTTGACTGGCAACAATGGGTGAAACAAATATATTTTGCCGGTGGCCACAAAGAAGCGATTATCGATGGCGATTTATGGGAGGTAATAGGTAAGCGTCGTAACGGTATGCTAACTAAAATAATTGAAATAGATAATAATCAGTTAGATATCAAACTCTTAGGAGTTGCTGAAGCAAAATTTGTATCAGCTTTGGTGTTGGAGCCAGTAGATTCTAACTTTGCAGAACAGACCGAAGATTTATGTCGACAAAAGTTTTTAGCTAAGTGGCCGGTTAAAGCAGTGAATTACACTCAGCAATCGCAAGCAACTATAACTGATACCAGCAAAATAACTAAAATAGATGGTAGCTATATTGCAGCTAAAGATACGGTGTTAAATCTTTGTTTTGAAATAGATGGTATCGATGATGATAATCCATTCGTGCATGTTGCAGCTCCACAAGATGCTAATGGTAATACCTTAACTCCTGTTGTTAGGTACGCACATTGGCGCTATGAAAGACCATATCCAAATGCCAGTGTCTTAGTAGCTAGTGATAGTTATTTACGTACAGATATTGCAACTATGCGACTTTCAAAAAAAGTGCCGCGCAAATTATATACGCAAGTTTATATTCCTGCTGATGCTCAACATGGATTATATAATGCTAATTTACAATTAGTTGCCGGATCTAAACTATATAGTAAAGATTTTTCAATTCGAGTATTAAACTTTAAGCTTCCTAAGTTATCACAGTCAGTAGGCCTATATTTAGAACCACCTCCGTATTACCATTGGTTTAATATGCAGCAACAAGTTCAAGATTTATTTGTAAATGATTTATCTTTTTTAGCACAGCTTGGATTTACCACTGTAGCTCCTGCCTTGCCTACTCCAAATAGTAAAATTAATATTTTAGATTTTAAAAATATGGTTCAGCAACAAGTGGATCATGGATTTAATGATATTATTTTGGCGTATGCCCCTTTAAAACGGTTATTAACAACTGCTAATGAACAAGAAGCTGCTTCGTATTTGTTGAGTTTACATGAAATTTTAGGAGAAGAATTATTTAGTAAGGTTTATTGGTCGGTGTTTGATGAACCACATACAGATAAAATACAGCAAATTACTAATAATATAAACTGGTTATCTCAGTTACCAATTGAGATCAAAACAGCTGGTCATGCTAACAATAGCAAACAAAATAAACTATTAACTAAGGTTGACCTGTTATTAATTAATCATGGATTACAATTAAATAAAAGTAGTATCTCGAAGTTAACTAAGCAAACAGAAGTTTGGTTGTATAATATGGAAAATCCTCGTATAGCAGCTGGGTTTTATTTATGGAAGCTACAGCTTTCAGGATATTTACAATGGCATGCGCAAATGCCAACTGCTGATCCTTTTGATCCTACTGATGGTAGAGAAGGTGATTTGATGTATTTGTATCCACCTGAATTATCTAATGGAGAATACCGAAATATTCATCGCAGATTATTAGATGTGCATGAAGCTACCTTAGACTTACGTTGGTTAAATTGGTTACAAAAGCAAGCCAGAGCTAATGATGAAACAGAAAGGGTGTTGAAAAATATTAATAAAATAATTCCCGATAAATGGAGTACTGCAAAAAAGATAGCGACCGATAAGTTACAAGAGATGCGATCTCAGATAATAAGCACATTAACCCAGTAGGTATGCATAAAGGAGGCTAAGTTATGGAAGAAACTAGTATAAAAAAAATAGCATGTATTATGACATCTATATGTATTGAGCAAAGTAAGCTTAAGCAGTTATGTGAAAATAAGGACGTACCGCAACAAGAATTTGATGCAATTCAAAAACAAACTTCAGATAGATTATATACCATGCTTACTTATTTGTTAACTAAGTCTAACGATGAATACGCACAATTTATGGAATCAATAACTGATAATTTTAATTTAAATTGGACCGATCCAGATATAGATAATCAATTATTACCTAATAAAAATAAAAGCTAATTAATAGCCTTTATCTACACCTTCGGTCAGAGGGTGTAGATACACTTTTTAATTCCTTCCATATAATAATTTGCATAAATATTTTTTTTGCAATATTCTAATAAGCAGTTAACTTTTTACGTGTAGTTTTTATCAATCAAAATAAGTAATTCAATAAAATACTATATTTTAGAGTTAATTTAGATATACTTATCTTTCAAATTAAGGGTAAATATATCTTGCAGATTACAATAGGTTGTTAATACTATAATAACATTATTTATATGGAAATAAATATGCGTCAATACCTATTTATAGCAAATAAATTAGTAAAAACGTTTGCTTTTCTTATTGCTTTTTTATTGCCAAGCTTATGTCTTGCTGGTAATACTATAACTTCTTCTGATAAATCAACTAACATACCAGATAAACTAGTTATTGGATACTGGCATAACTGGTCAGATGGCACGGGTTATTTATTAGGTAAATCGCCTAGCATACAGCTAAAAGATATCGATTCTAGGTATAATGTAATTATGGTATCTTTTATGAAGGTGTACTTAGGGCAAAACTCAAGGATACCTACTTTTAAGCTTGACTCTGCTGGTGTAGGTATGTCAGATGAGCAGTTTATCGAGCAAATAAAATTATTACAATCACAAGGACGCTTGGTAGTTTTATCTCTTGGAGGTGCTGATGCACATATCGAACTACAAAAAAACGATGTAAATGATTTCGCCAATGAAATAATCAGACTAACAGATTATTATGGCTTTAATGGTTTAGATATAGACTTAGAACAAGTTGCTATTGCTGCTGGAGACAATCAACAAGTAATACCTGAAGCTTTAAAAATAGTCAGAAAGCATTACAGTAAACAAAAGAAACACTTTACTATTTCTATGGCGCCTGAATTTCCTTATTTGCGTACCAGCATAGGTAATTATATTCCATATATGGAAGCTTTAGAAGATAGTTATGATTGGGTCAGCCCACAGTTTTATAATCAACGTGGTGATGGAATTTATATTAGTAAATACGGTTATATCGCACAAAACAATGATAGCTTAAAACAAGAATTTATTTATTATATTTCTAAAGCAATAATAGATGGTACAGAATATTATCAAATACCTCACGATAAATTAGTTTTTGGCTTACCAGCAAATGTAGATGCAGCTGGTGATGGTTATGTCAAAAACCCTAATGATTTAATCAAAGTCTTTGATCAATTAGCACAAGAAGGTACTCCCTTGCGTGGTATTATGACTTGGTCAGTAAATTGGGATATTGGCTATAGTGTTAACGGTAAAAACTATAATAGTTCTTTTATTAATGCTTATGGAGATTATTTTAAACAGAGTAAAATTTATAATAAAAGCCCTGTTATTATTGGTACTGAAAATATAACTCTTCCAGTAAATAGTGATTTTGATCCTATGGCAGATGTTATTGCTACAGACGCAGAAGATGGTTATTTAACAGATAAAATCAAAGTAACCGGATTTCTCGATATTGATAAAATCGGTGATTATGAGTTAACTTATACTGTTACTGATAGCGCATATAACACAACAACAGCAAAACGCATGGTGTATATTGTTGGAGATCAACCAAAGATAACAGGTATAGAAGATACTACAATAAAACTAGGCGAGAAGTTCGATCCTTTATCTGGTGTTAAAGCTATCAATAATACTGGTGAAGATATTACTGAAAATTTAGTAGTTAGAGGAGATGTAATTACTGATTTACTAGTTGAGGCTTATAAGCTTGTTTATAATGTTACCGATAACTACGGCAACTCAACCTCAGCGGTAAGAATTGTAGAAGTTATTGCGGATAGCAATGATTTAGTTACTACTATAACTTCAGACATCAAAGAAATGGATACTAAAAAGCAGTACGTTGCTGGTGATAAAGTGAAATATAAAGGTAAAATTTATATTGCACAACGTTGGACAGATTTAGGCGTTACACCAGATAGCAAATATTCTGGTTGGAAGTTATTCATTGATGCTATTTAGTTAGTATTTGTATAGGTGGTAGATAAAAACTAGCATTTTCAATTACCACCTGTATTACCGTAAAGCACTCGGTTATTTAGGCCGAGGAGTGTATATTAGCAATGTTATTCATTATGTATACAAGACGCAACGCCTAAAAAATATAAGTATAATGCTGAAGCTAAGCCTGTTGCTAATTTAGTGGTAGCGGCGTTATTTTTTGACTTATGGGTAGGCTGTTGGAGTTTCTCTAACCGAAAGCATTTGTTGCTGTCAGAAGCTGTGATATTACAACTGCTTTCAACTTGATTGTAATTAGCTGATGTGCTATTTATTAAGCTAAGTTGATATTTATCATCACGATTATCACCGTCATTAGAACAAGCAAAAGCATTTTTGCATCTAGATTTGCCAGTACAAATAATTGATTGAGTACAATTTTCTTTAGCTATTACGCCGTTTCTTACTTCTAGGGCATATCCCGAGTTAGTATGAAGTATAGCGCCACAGGTATTATTCATGGTATTGTTTATATGCATAGGAGAACGAATTGTAGTGTTAGCTAGCATTTTATTTATTTCTTCGATTTTAGAACCAAAGGTTGAATATGCCATCATTTTACTTTTATAACAGTTTTCTCCATGATTGGCTGGCATTGCAAGCTCCAAGCTGTCTTGAGAATTAAAAGGTACAGCTAATGATTTAGTAAGAGCTACTACAGATAAAATAATATAAGTTAATTTCATTTTTGTTTCTCTTTATTTTTATTAGCTAATCTTAGTTGTTAATTTTATATATCAAAAAAAATAATAAAAAAACCGCATTATAATAATTAAATAATTAATTAAAAATGTCAATTTTCATTTATATTTTTTATAGGTTATTTTTATAAACGGCTTTATTAGTAAGAAGCAATCATCTGATGATTGTAGCTATAATTAATTTCTGTTTAGTAGCTTAATATTAGCTATTAATTTTTTAGATAGTATAGCATTAATTAAAGATTTGTTGTATATTGTTCTAAACTATACTCACACTAAAATAACAAGAATAATATTATGCCTATAGATTTACCAACTCCAGTAGTAACTACTGTTAATGATCATCCGGTATCTTATGTAGAATCGCAAAAGTTACCGCCATCTTATTCACAGATTTTTTTAAATACAGATAAAAGCGTTATATCTAAACAGCCTGTATCTATAAAGGATGCACCAAACTATTATAATAGTTTATCTGATTTAACTATGTCTGGTTATGTAACCAATAAGCAATACGGAAAATACGGAGATAGTATTGTATCTTTTAATACAGAGGATGCATTCAATCATGCGGCTTTTTTTGATAATGTTAATGATACATGTAGCTCATTATGCATAAAGCCAATGGTTAAAATTGTTAATGAAAATAATATTATAAGTAAAATTAATTTAAAAAATATATCTTCTTTACCGTTGAAACAGATATATCTTAGCTCTGATAACCAAAAACTATTACTTATGTTTATGAGCTATGAAAAGACTAAGGAAGTATATTTACTAGAAAATAGCAATTCACCATCAGAACTTACAGCAAACGCTAATTTTAATAAAGTAACTAAGCTTTCGCCTCCATTAAAAGACATTAGTTCTGTATCTTTTGATAATCATAACAATATCATAGCTACAGGTATTAAAAATGGTACTGTAGAGGTATATACAGAAAATGATAGCAATTGGAACCTAGAGACGACATTAACTGTCGATG
>CAKNAD010000167.1:0-5564 GCA_929200515.1 Candidatus Gorgonimonas leptogorgiae
CATAACTAATTTAAATTTAAAAAGCTAGCATTTTCATTCACGACGTGTATATATGAACTTTAGAGTCTTTATCGGAAGTATTTGGATATAACATCTTTAATTTTATTATGATTTTATCAGTTTCAACTTCTTTCCAGAGTTCTGTTATTGCGGCTGGAGCTTTAATACAATTTTTAGTATAGGATGTTATATTATATGTTACTCCTACCGGCAATAAACATCTTATACTATCCTGATCTGGAAAAAATTTTAGGTATATGTTGTTATTTTTTCGTATTGTCTTTGGATAAGGTTTAAAAATTATATCTTGTTGGGACATTGCCTTATATATTAGATTGCTAATTTTGCTTAAATTCTGTGGGGTGAGTAATTCTTTGCTAGATTGATCTTTAAATTGAGTTGCTAAATATGGGCATGGGTATTTAGCAATATGTCTATCTGGTTCGTCAATACAATTATTGGCATGTACTTTTTCTAATTCATACTCGGTTTTAGAAATAGCAAAAAAACATCCTGTCTGTGTGCATTTTAAATATTGATTGTCGCTATTTAGTATAGTTACTTTATGATAGGCATGAGGACAACACTCGTTAGATGCTAAATGATTTTTTTTTATATTGAGGTTATTCGTAGTATGTGGTGTTGCAATGTTAACTGTTTTTATTAGTGAATGACCGTTAAAATATAGTATATGTTCGTTATTTGTTTGTTTTACCTTAGCTACAGAGGTTGTAGCCTAGAGATTATTAAAAGTGTTATTATTTATAGAAGACATTTTTATCTATCCTAGTTATTTTATAAATTAATTATTAGAGATAAAATAATAAGAATATAGTTCATAAAAAATATAATTTAAAATCTTTCGTAGCTATCTTCTGTTAGATTTTCATTTGCTTTGAGAATTTCAAAGTCTACTTTAGGCATTTTCACTGTTATAGTTATGTTTCCTATATTATCAAGCTGTTCTTTAATTATAGATTTTTTTTCATGCAGTAATGCACGCACTTTACCCTGAGATGGGTTAAGGGTAATATTTCCGAACCAGCTGTTTTTAGTTAAACATTCAGAAATGCACTGCTCTAACAGTTGTATACCGTTATGTTCTGTTGCTGATATAGATACTTGTACCGGTACTCCCATTTCGTTTCTTTTAATTTTAGGAGTGCTATCAGCCTTTACATCTATTTTATTCAAAACTTCTAGAACTTGTATATGATCAGCACCTATTTCTTGTAATACTAAATGTACTTGTTCTACACAGCTATGAAAATCTTCATTGCTATAGTCGATAATATGTAATAGTAAATCTGCCTGGCAAACTTCTTCAAGAGTAGCTTTAAAAGAATCAATCAAAGCATGGGGGAGGTGTCTAATAAAACCTACAGTATCGGCAATTGTTAAACGCCCTATGTTAGGTAAATCTATTTTACGAATAGTAGGGTCTAAGGTAGCGAATAATCTATCTTCTGCTAGTACTTGATCCCCAGTTAATAGATTAAATACAGTAGATTTTCCTGCATTGGTATAGCCAACTAACGATACTTGTTGTATTAAAGATTTTTTACGATAATTTCTACTGACTTCACGTTGTTTTTTTATTTTATCTAAACGCTTTTTTAAAGTGCTAACTCTATTACGTAGCAGTCTTCTGTCTGTTTCTAGTTGTTTTTCTCCTGGACCGCGTAATCCGATACCACCTTTTTGTCTTTCCAAATGTTGCCAGCCTCGAACTAGCCTAGTGCTTATATGCTGTAATTGAGCCAACTCTACCTGTAACTTACCTTCAAATGTTTTTGCTCTTTTAGCAAAGATATCTAGTATTAAACCAGTTCTGTCGATAACACGACATTTAATGTGGGCTTCTAAGTTTCTTTCTTGGGTTGGGCTAAGAGTGTGGTTTATAATTACTACGTTTGCATTGGTAGCAACTACTGAGTTATAAATTTCATCAGCTTTACCTGTACCCATAAAAAAATGTGAATTTATGGAGTTGGCTTTACCTTTTATGAAATCTGCTACTTCTAAATTTGCGGATTGGACTAATGTTAAAAACTCTTCTGCGTTTTCATGTTCGTTATCATTATTAAAATCTAGATGGACTAGTACAGCTGCTTCTCCACCTTTTTCACGCTCAAAAAACAATTTATGCCTCTTGTTAAAATAAAAATAAGCCCTGATATACAGGGCTAATATATTAAAATTATAATTAAATTTTATTGTTGTGTATTAAATTCTGTTGGACCTTCCATATTTTGAGCGTTAACCCTAATTGGTCTTCCAGGTACCACAGTAGAAATAGCATGTTTATATACCATTTGGTTTACAGTGTTTTTTAATAAAATAACATATTTATCGAAAGATTCTATTTGACCTTGTAATTTAATTCCGTTTACTAAGTAAATAGAAACAGGAATACGATCTTTTCTAAGAACGTTTAAATAAGGGTCTTGTAAGTTATGCCCTTTTGACATAATTATTACTCCTAATAGTATTTATTGAGTATTAGTTAGCTTACTTTTGTATAAAACATATAAACCGACGACATTAAACATTTATTATACGTAAATCAACGTAATAAAGTGGTATTCAATATACAACCGATTTAGATACTAATATTAGCTTATATTTATAGCATAATGTATGCAAATTATAGCACTATAGTACTAAATATTTATAAAATATAGTCTTGCTATTATAAGACTAGTTAATACTAATATTATTTAACATAAAATTAAAAAACAGTTGTATCAAATTATACAAAGTATTGCCATACTAATAATATTGTCCATAATATATATTATGCCAACATGCTGTGGTGTTTAGCAAGATATTCTTTTATGCTAGTTTGTATAACATCGTTCTTTTTTTCATCGCTATTATCGATAACATCACAATTTTTCCAGCTTCTTAGCCAAGTAATTTGCCGTTTAGCTAGCTGTCTAGTTGCTGCAATTGCTTTGTCAAAGCTCTGTTGCTTAGTTATTTTATTTGTTAAATATTCCCAAATTTGTCGATACCCAACAGTACGCATAGAAGGTAAACTTATATCCATACCTGGATTTTCGAAGAGCTTTGCAGTCTCATCAATAAAACCACTTTCAATCATATCGTAAAATCTGCATTTTATTTTATGATGAAGTTGTTCTCTGTTATTGGGCATAATAGCAAAAGTTAACATATTATAAGGTAAACTTTGTAACTTTTGTTGTTTATGCCATACAGATAACGGTTTTTCGGTTAATTGGTAGACTTCTAAAGCTCGTTGCAACCTTTGGGTATCAGTAACTTTAATCCGCAAAGCGCTTTCTGGATCGATACTACAAAGTTGTCGATGTAAAAAATCCCATCCTTTTTCATTAGCGATATCATTAAGTTGTTTACGAATATCGCTATTAGCTTCTGGAAGTTGGGCAATCCCATTCAGTAATATTTTAAAATACAGCATAGAGCCACCAACTAAAACTGGAAGCTTATTTCGATTGATAATATCATCTATACAAGAGATAGCATCTTGACGAAATTGCGCAACAGAATAAACTTCTGTTGGTTCTAAAATATCAATTAAATGGTGCGGTGCTATACTTTGCTCTAAGCAAGTTGGCTTAGCTGTACCGATATCCATACCACGATATATCAAGGCTGAATCAACACTAACAATTTCAATTGGCAGTGATTTTGCTAACGATAGCGCTACAGCTGTCTTCCCTGATGCCGTTGGTCCAGTAATAATAATAACCGGCGGTTTAGGAGAGTTAGTTTTTGTGTTAGCTTCCAAAGCTTTTATATCATACATTAAAAATCAAAAATAATCAAACTTAATTTATTTTAAACCAAACATACACATTGCCTTAAAATAATTATTTTTTAAGTATGAAAGTGTATACAATTTACATGCCATAACTGGCTTACACTTGCGTAAACAAAAACGCCACCTTATTATATAAAAATTAAATAGATAAATCAAGTATAATTAATTATAAATTAAAGTATAGAGCATCTTTTAGAGTGTCGGCTATCAGGATTGACAACCTCGCGCTAGCTATAAGGATTGACAATCTTAATTGTAATACCTTTAAATATCCCAGCTCTATTTCTATTAGCTTCAGCAACTAGTTTTCCTTGATTAGCTATATTAAATTGATGAATTTCTTCATCCCATGATTCAATGTTTAAATCATTATTAATGCCAGTTAATACAGCTAATGAATGCGGTTTTTTGGTGTCAAGTATTGATGCTACATTTGTTAACAACCCATACAGACTTCCTTTTTGACTTGACTGGATTCCCCCGCATGCGAAATCTTGATGACACACGCATAAACCTTTATTCATAACAATTAAATCATATTTTTTTTGTGCTGGTTTTTTTAGTTGCTGGGTAAAAGGTTTAGTGTTATCTAAATTAATAATTTTCACATTACAGTGCTTTTTAATGTCTTTAGGGGTAAAGAGCTTATTAGCGCCATTATGCTCTATATAGACGTGTGATCTATCCGTAGAAGCTAAATCTGCTGAAGTTATTTTTCGGTTATCGTTGTTAAGAGCATAAGTAGATTTTCCTATTTTAACAGCAGTTCCTTTTAAAAAATTCACTCCGTCAGCTAAAGATATTATATTTTCATAGGGGAATGACTGTGAGTCAGTAACTGTTAATTTTCCTTTAGCTATCTTTATCATTTGTTTAAAATCTTTATAGCCAGGAGTTTCATGATTTTCCGCTATATATTCTTCTAATAATTCTATATTAGTAAAGTTTAATGCATTTAACTTTTTTAGACCTTCTTTAATATCATCTATTATATTTTTTACTAGATGTGTAGAAGAACTTATAGATATCATACATTTATGGCTAGATGTAGATTGATGATGCTTACCTTTAATTTCAGGAGGCTGTATATCTCTCATACCGTCTTTATTTTTCGCTATAGTACTAACAAATATATCAATTAAATCTATTTTTTCTATACCTCTTTCTTTTAATAACTGATCGTTAAATTGACAAAATATTTTAGTTTTATTATCGCTAGTTCCTACGGAAAAATATAAGGGTATGTTTTTTTTAATGCTTTTATTAAAGCATGAAACTTCACTTTGTTTTGATGGTGTAGCTGTTTGATAAGAATCGTTTACTGGGGTATAGCCAGCTGCTCCAGTTATTTTAACTGGTATAAACTCTGTAGTGCTCATTATATTTACAAAATCCTTTTAATTTATTAATAAATTCTAATATTTAATTAGTGTATTCAATTAAGAAGCTACTAATTATATTAAAAATGAAAGTCTGTATTTTTAGTATTTAAATGGTTTACTTTAGGGATGATCGTGTGTTTTTTAATTGCAACATTAGCCATTATATTATATTCTAAGCGATATTTAAATAAACGAATTTAATTATTTAAAATATTATTTATATAGGAATACCGTATAACTATGGCACAATTATATTTTTATTATTCTACGATGAATGCAGGGAAGTCAACTAATTTATTGCAAGCAGCATTTAATTATCGAGAGCAAGGAATGAATCCTCTAGTTTATAATGCAGAAATTGATGACCGCTTCGG
>CAKNAD010000167.1:5574-6488 GCA_929200515.1 Candidatus Gorgonimonas leptogorgiae
CATCCAGAATTGGCTTAGAAGAAAAAGCTAATATGTTTAATACTAAAACAAATCTATATGATGAAATTTTTCAGCATAATAATAATAATAAAGTAGATTGTATCTTGGTAGATGAAAGCCAGTTTTTAACTAAAGATCAAGTATATCAACTTAGTGAAGTTGTTGATAAACAAGCTATTCCAGTACTCTGTTATGGAATAAGAACAGATTTTTTAGGTGAATTATTTGAAGGTAGTCATTATTTGTTAGCTTGGGCAGATAGACTAATAGAAATAAAAACAATTTGTTCTTGTGGTAAAAAAGCTAATAGATTAGTAAGATTAGACCAAAATGGTAAAGTAGTAAAACAAGGAGAGCAGGTAGAAATTTCAGATATGGACAGATACGAATCTTTATGTAGAAAGCACTATAAAATAAAATTTAACGGCTAAAATTTTATATTAGTTTATTTGTTATAAATCACATGAGGGGTACAAGATGTTTATATATTTTTTTATGTTATTTAATAATTTGCTTATTATAAATAATGTAACGAGCTATCCCGCAACTTACTATATGAGCACTAATACTTCTACTCTTCCTATTGCTAAATCACTTGTATCAACTGCTCCTAGTAATTTTTCAACTACTACTAGCAACAGTCAGCACCATTCGACAATTTACGATAAAATATTACTCGCCACAGCAGCATTTCTAACAGCATTTGCTGTTATAGCGATTGCACTATATTGTAGCTCTGGTCATTTAAAACGTTTTTTAAATAAAAGAAAACAAGCTTTAACAGGATATGATGAAATAACGTAACCAAAATTAATTAGCAAACTTAGGGTTGATGAATAACAACTTCTATGTTTTGATTATTTGCATGTTGGTAGTATCTTCGGTTAACTTCTTCTGCTAATGATTTTAAACGT
>CAKNAD010000168.1 GCA_929200515.1 Candidatus Gorgonimonas leptogorgiae
AACTTATAATCACTTGCTGAAAACCCGCATTTCCAACTGCCACGTGTATATACAGCTTGGTGTATAAGGTATATAGTATGTATCTTTATATGTAAAATGTGTTTTTAGTAATATGTTACTAGTCTAATGTATTTATGAATTTAGCAATTAAGAGAAATATATTATTTAATGGATAAGATTACATCTTTATTTTATCCCAAATTTTATGGTTGAGCATGAATATTAAATTTTTGAAGGATGCAAATACGAGCAGTATAAAAAATCATAAGGTAATGCCTGAACATGTTGCATTTATACCAGATGGCAATAACCGTTGGGCAAAGCACAAAAAATTACCTACACTAGCCGGACACCATAAGGGCGTGGAGCGGGTAAAAGAAATAGTCAAGCATTGTCTTAATCTAAAAATTAACACTGTTAGTTTTTTTGCGTTTAGTAGTGAAAATTGGCAACGTTCTCCAGATGAAGTAGCTAATCTTATGAAATTATTTAGCCACATGTTAACCATAGAAACTAAAAACTTAGTTAAAAACCGCATTAGGCTAAAAATAATAGGTAATTTAGAAAAATTAAATAAAGATTTACAGCAAAAAATAATACATAGTCAAAATATAACAGCACAATCTTTTGATATCACGTTAATAATTGCTATTAACTATGGCGGTATGTGGGATATCACTACAGCTATGCGTAACATAGCACATAAGATAACTAGTGGTTTACTTAATCCTGAAGCAATTAATGCTAAAATGATTGAAGATAATTTAAGCACTAAAGAATTTAAGGCACCAGATTTATTAATTCGTACTAGTGGCGAACAACGTATAAGCAATTTTATGATTTGGCAATGTGCTTATAGCGAATTATATTTTAGTAACAAACTATGGCCCGATTTCGATAGCAACGAGTTAAATTTAGCTATAGCTGATTATACTAACAGAGAACGCCGATTCGGCATGAATAGCACAAAATAAGGAGTGTGACATTAGATGTTAAAACAACGAATTTTAACGGCCGTAGTATTAATTCCACTAATAGCACTAACTCTTTTATATGCCCCGTTTGCAGTATTTACTGTAGCATCTACAACAGTATTTGCAATAGCAGCTTGGGAATGGGCATCTCTTGCTAATTGTAGCCGTATAGTGAAAATATGCTATGTATTAGTTTGTAGTCTTGGTGTGGGGGCTTTAGCTGGTATCTGCGATAAACTCAATTGCCACTACGACTATAATATTCTAAAAATACTTGATGTACTAACTATTTGTTGGTGGCTTGTAATCGTAATAGCTGTGGTTACCTATCCAAAAATTAAAACCATACTTAAATCTAAGTTGTTACTTTTAGTAGCAGGATTATTTACCCTAGTGCCTGCTTGGCATGGATTATTAGTTTGCTTTAATGATACAAATGGCAGAATCATAGTTACGTGTTTATTAGCTGTATCTATAATTGCCGATACTGGAGCTTATTTTTCTGGTAAATATTTCGGTAAAACACCTTTAGCTCCACAGGTTAGCCCAAAAAAAACCGTTGAAGGTTTAGCTGGTGCGATAATTTTGAATGTTATTCTAGCTTTTATGTTTCTTTTTGTAATACATGGGACTAATGCGCTAAAAACCTATATAATTTTTCAGGCGTTATTCAATATTTTCTGTTTAGTAATAATAGCAGCCTTAGGCGACTTATGGGAGAGTTTAGTAAAAAGAGTGTACAATGTTAAAGATAGTGGCTCTATATTACCAGGGCACGGAGGTGTTTTAGATAGAATAGATAGCCATATAGCTGTATTTGCTGTATTTCCCGTTTGCTATCGTATTATATATTATTTTTAATTTTGTTAGTAAAGTCTACTTTTTCGTAGAGGTTTCATGCTATTATGCACATGCAAGATACAATCAATAAGGTAAATCGTCGATGCAGCATACTGCTTTAAATTTACAACGCTTATGTATTTTAGGATCAACAGGTACAGTTGGTAAAAATACTTTAGAAGTAGTATCTCATAACTTACAGCATTTTCAAGTTGTAACCTTAGTAGCTAATAGCGACGTTACTACTATGTTTATACAAATACAACAGTTCAAGCCTAAAACTGTAATTATGGCTGATGAACTAGCAGCACAGCAATTACGTCAGTTAGTAATAGTAGCAAAAATTAATACTGAAGTTAGTTGTGGCTACCAAGCTATGTGTGAGGCTGTTGAAGCTGATGATACCGATATTGTTGTAGCTGCCATAGTAGGTGCTGCTGGGCTATTACCTACGTTGTCAGCGGCAAAAGCAGGAAAAAAAATATTACTAGCAAATAAAGAAGTATTAGTGATGGCTGGTGAGCTTTTTATGCAAGCTGCTAAAAAAGCTAAAGCGCAAATTATGCCATTAGATAGCGAGCATAATGCTATATTTCAATGCTTGCCTGCTGGTGAGGTTAATAAACAAGAAGTAGCTAAAATAGTACTAACGGCATCTGGCGGTCCTTTGCATCGAACATCGAGTAGTCGATTTTTATCGATAACTCCTGAACAAGCTTGTAACCATCCTAATTGGGTTATGGGGAAAAAAATTTCGGTAGATTCAGCAACTTTGATGAATAAAGGCTTAGAGTTTATTGAAGCTTGTTGGTTATTTTCATTAACTCCA
This sequence comes from Candidatus Gorgonimonas leptogorgiae, assembly GCA_929200515.1. Lineage (GTDB taxonomy): Bacteria > Pseudomonadota > Gammaproteobacteria > Pseudomonadales > Endozoicomonadaceae > CAKMZJ01. The sequence continues at coordinate 2,644 of CAKNAD010000168.1, forward strand.
GAAGATATAGATATTGTAATTCATCCACAAAGCATAATACACTCTATGGTATATTATATAGATGGCTCAGTGTTGGCACAAATGAGCAATCCAGATATGAAAGTACCTATAGCTCATGCTTTAGGCTGGCCATCGAGAATTAATTCTGGTGCTAGCCCTTTGTCTTTAGTTGAGATTAGTAGGTTTGATTTTTTTAGTCCTGATACTATTAAATTCCCTTGTTTAAAATTAGCCCAACAAGCGGCTAAAAGTGGCGGTATTGCAACAGCTGTATTAAATGCTGCCAATGAAATTGCTGTTGATGCTTTTTTAGAAAATAAATTAAGGTTTGATTTAATACCTGAAGTAGTAGATGCAACTTTACAAAAACTTCCAAGTGCTAATATGTTGGATATAGAAAATATTTTATATATAGATAAACAGGCGCGTAGTTTAGCGCATAAAAACATTAATCAACTACAGGTATGATATGTTTTTTCAATCATTAAATACTGTTTTTGCTTTTATTCTTACTCTTGGTATCCTAGTAACTTTTCATGAATTTGGCCATTTTTGGGTAGCTAGACGTTGCGGGGTAAAAGTATTACGCTTTTCTATAGGTTTTGGTAAGCCAATAGTAACATGGAATAGCTCTGCAGGAACTGAATTTTGCATTGCTATGATTCCTCTAGGTGGTTATGTGAAAATGCTAGATGAGCGTGAGGGTGATGTCGCAACAGAAGACAAACCTTATTCTTTTTTATCGCAACCAGCCTATAATAAAATCGCTATAGTTGCTGCTGGTCCACTAGCAAACTTTCTGCTAGCAATAATCTTATTATGGATTATGTTTATAGTAGGTTCACAAGTTGCTATACCAATTGTAGGAAAAGTTGATCCTAATTCTATTGCTCAAGTTCAAGGAATTAAGAAAAACGATATAATCACTAAAGTTAACGGCAAGCAAACTCATGGCTGGCAAAATGTAGAGGTTCAACTATTAACCGCACTAACTAATAGTGAAAATATAAAGATACAATTAAAACGTGATGATTTAGTATATAATATTGTGTTACCAATTAATAACTTAGAAGAAAAAAAAGCTACCCAGAGCGCTGTTAATTTTTTAGGGATAAACTATAAACAACCAGAAATACCTGCTATTTTAGGAGAAATAGTTACTAATTCTGCTGCTGATTTAGCAGGTTTGCAACCTGATGATTTAATATTAGCAATTGATGAAACACCAATACAAGATTGGGATAACTTTGTTACTATTATCAGAGCCAATCCAGAAAATGAGTTATCTTTAAGGATTAGTCGTAATAATCAACAGCTTTTAATTAATATTATTCCTGATTTTAAATTGACGGATACAGGTAAAATAGGCTACATTGGTTGTAAGTTTAAAGTTATTAAAGATGATTCTATGGTCAAAGTGGTTCGTTACAACATTTTTACTGCATTATATAAAGCCATAGATGATTTTTTTGCATTATTAACTCTTACTGCTAAATCTATTTGGAACATGTTACGTGGATTAATGTCTATACAAAACTTAGGTGGTCCAATAACCATAGCTAAGTTTGCCAGCTTCTCTATGGAAACTGGTTTAGACAGTTTTTTGTATTTTTTAGCTATGCTAAGTATCAGTTTAGGGTTTATCAATTTATTGCCTATCCCAGCATTAGATGGCGGGCATTTATTGTTTCACTTGATTGAGTGGATAAAGGGTGATCCTTTATCAGAAAAAGTACAGCTGTTTTTTTTAAGAATTGGGGTATCTATCATCGTTACGTTGATGATATTTTCTATATTTAATGATCTAATGCGAAACTTATAATGTACCTGTTTTTATTACTCTATTATCAAATAAAATTAAATTTTAAAAGAATTTCAGCTACGAGCACGTATGTATTTTTTATTGCTTATGCATGTATGTTCTTTTATAGTATGTCATCTTCTGCTGACAATAGTCTTGCTGTTAATAAAAGCTTTGTTATAGAAGATATCAAAATAGAGGGAATCAAAAGAATTTCTTCTGGAACATTATTTAATGCGTTAAATATCAAAGTACATGACAAAATAAATGAAGATTCATTAAATTTGGCAGCAAAAAATTTATTTGATCTTGGCTTCTTTAATGATATTAAATTTTATCAGCAAGGTCATACGCTAGTGATTGTTGTTGATGAAAGACCATTAATAAATAATGTGACTATAAAGCAGAACAGATTTGTTTCTACAGAGTCAATGCTTGATACCTTAAAAACTTTAGGTTTAAGTGAAGGCGATATTTTTCAACGATTTGCTTTAGATACAATAAAATATTCCTTAGAAAACATGTATATGGAGCAAGGAAGATACGGCTCTAAAATTATAGTAGAAACTAAACCTTTACCAGGAAACCAAATCAATATATCTATTACTACTAAAGAATCAGATATAGCTAAGGTAGAAAATGTTAGTTTAATTGGTAACAAAAAGATAGCATCAAGCGAATTATTAGAAAACTTAGAAATAGGTAAGCATCCATGGTATATGTTTTTTAGTAGAAAAGGCTTATACTGGCGCGAGCGCTTAGCAGGAGATATCTCTAGGATCAGATCATATTACCTTGATCGCGGTTATTTTAATTTAGATATTAACTATGTTAACGTACGCTTTACTCCAGATAAAAAATCAGTATTTATAAGCACAGGAATCCATGAAGGCGAACCTTATAAAATTGGTTCTGTAAAATTAGCTGGTGACCTGATTATTCCTGAACAAGAAGCAGCTAGCTTAGTAACAGTTAAATCAGGGCAATTATATTCCCAAAAAGATATAACAACAACTGAAAAACAGCTTAAAAATCGCTTAGGTGAGTTAGGGTATTTTTTTGTAACTGTTGAAGCAATTCCAAAAATAAATTCTGATAAACATATTTTAGACTTAACTTTTTATGTTTCCCCAGGTGCTAAAACTTATGTTAGAAGAATAAATTTTTCTGGAAATATAATTACTGAAGATAAAGTAATGCGTCGTGAAATGCGTCAAGTGGAGGGTGCTGTTGCTAATACATCAAGAATTGAAAGATCAAAACAACGCTTACAGCTATTAGATTTATTCGCAGATGTAAAAGAGACCATAGTTAAAGTACCAGGAACAGATAATCAAATTGATATCAATTACACGGTAAAAGAAAAAAGCACAGGAGAAGTTTCATTCTCCGTAGCCTACTCACAACCTGACGGCATGACAATCGGGGCGGCTGTAAGTGAGCATAATTTTTTAGGTACAGGTAAAACTATTGCCTTTGATGCTAGCAAAAATGAAAGCACTACAGCATTTAGTTTAGGTTATCGTAACCCTTATTTTACTGATAGCGGTATTTCACAAAGTTGGGATGTTCATTACAAAAAGCACGATTTTGCTAAATCGGAAGTTTCTTCTTATCAAACAAATTCTTGGGGAATAGGCAATAGTATTTCTTACCCATTAACTGAGTATCAAAGAGTATATTTGGGTTTAAGTTATACCGATATGGAAGTGCGTCTTAATAATGATATTAGTAAATTAATAAAAGATTATGTTGATGAGCATGCTCCAAATAAAAAGTTTAGATTGCCTAAGGGGAATATAAAATGGATACGTTCAACAATAGATAACAACATGCTACCAACAGCAGGTAGTAAACAAGAGCTTAGTTTTGTAACTACTTTATTGCCATCATCAACCGCCAAGTTTTATAAAGTTGGATTTAGTACAGATAGCTATACACCTATAGCAAATGACTTTATATTCCGTACTACATTTAAATGTGGCTATATGGGATCTTATAATAGAGATAAAGATGACAATGGGCATTATA
>CAKNAD010000169.1 GCA_929200515.1 Candidatus Gorgonimonas leptogorgiae
ATTTTGTGTTTCTGTATTTGTTGTTGCTACTAATTTTAGTTTATCTCAAGCTAGTACGGTTGCAGACAATAGCTATAAAAATAAAATTTATGCTAATATAGGATACATGAATATTGATTCTAATATGGATATTATGCTTTATGGAATAGGTGCTGAAACCAAGTTGCCTAATAGCATTGAAATATCGTGTAATTATGCAACAGGTAATACGCAATCAAAAAAGGATGTGGATAAATCTTTTCAATACGGTACTAAGATCATAAACATTACTAGTAAAAAACAAAAATCTGCTGATAAATCACATATCGTAAACTTAACTGGAAAATATCATTATAATGATATTTTATTTCAAGCTGATTTTGTCTATAGCCATCTAGCAAATAACTTTAAAACTGATATGACTAAGGGACAACAAGCAGTGGCTGGTATTAATTATATTCTAAAAGCAAACATCACAAGTTTTACTGTTAATTTAGGCAAAAATTTTGCGATTAACGATAATTTATATCTATTTCCTCAATGTAGTGTTGGTTTTAACAAAAATAAAAATAAACTAATATTAAAAGGATCTAATTATACCACCCATCAAATAGGGGAACTTACCTTATTAGACGAAACTACCGATACTGTAGAAATAATACCAGAGCTAGTAATAGGCGGTGATTTATTTTTACCTACAGCTATAAAAATAAACCCCGAAATTAGTTTTAGCTACTCACTTGACACTAAAAAGTCTTCCAACAATAAATTCCATATAGATTTTAAAATTAATATGGAGATTAATCAGTTTTATGTGGCTATAGAATCAGACTCTATTAATGAAAGCGATACTAGAAACTTCTTAATAAAACTTGGAGTTTTATTTTAACAATTACCAGCTTTAAAAATTCTAGCTATAACAATATATTCCGCATATCAGCAAGGTAGTTGCTTAAAGTAGCAGTAAATTTAGCTGCCTGTACTCCATTAATTACCCGATGATCGTAAGATAAACTCAAAGGTAGCATTAACCTAGGTACAAATTCGTTACCATTCCAAACTGGTTGCATAGTAGATTTAGACAACCCTAAAATTGCCACTTCAGGAGCATTTACTATTGGAGTAAATGCTGTACCACCTATAGCCCCTAAGCTAGAAATAGTAAAACAACCGCCTTGCATATCATTAGGTTTGAGTTTTTTCTCTTTAGCTTTAGTGGCTAATTCTACACACTGCTTGGCTATTTCAAAAATTCCTAAATTATTTGCATTTTTAATTACTGGCACAAATAAACCAGCAGGAGTATCAACTGCTACGCCAATATTAATATAGTTTTTAAATACTTGTTTGTTGCCATCTGCCAAAGAAGAAGCAAATTCAGGCATAGCTACAATCGCATGAGCACAAGCTTTGATAATAAAAGCTAAAGGAGTTAATTTAATACCTTTGGCTTCTGCTTGTTTTTTCATCCCCTTACGAAAATTTTCTAAATCGGTAATATCTGCTTGATCAAACTGGGTAACATGAGGAATATTAAGCCAAGCGGTTTGAAAATTAGTCGAAGCTATTTGTTGAGCTCGAGATTGAGTCTCGGTAGTAACCTCGCCCCATTTGCTGAAATCCACTTGAGGAATTTGTGGAATGCCAGAACCGCCACCGCCTTGATTCATACGGTTTTTAATATAACCGTGTAAGTCTTCTTTTACAATTCTGTTATTAGGTCCAGTGCCTTGTAACACAGATAAACTAATATCTAGTTCTCTAGCTAATTTACGTACTGCTGGCCCAGCATGATATTTTCCTTCACTAGCAGTTATTGCTGCTACAGCAGTTTGTTTATTTTCTTGACTAACAACAGCGGTTTTAGCAGTATCCGCAGTAGCAGTTGTTACATCTTGTTTAGTTTCTGTTGCTGGCGCAGATGTGGCTGTTGATATTTCGGCAATTAACATATTAGTGCTGATAGCATCACCTAGTTTTACATGCATAGATTTTACTGTACCAGTATAAGGAGATGGCACATCCATACTTGCTTTATCAGACTCAATAGTAATTAGCGAATCGTCTTGTTGTATCGAGTCGCCAACTATAGCACAAACTTCTATTATGGTAGCGCTGTCTACTCCTAAATCCGGAGTAAGTACTTGCTGTATACTTTGTGTGTTTGTTTGGGTTGATGTACTTGGTTGTTGCTTAGTTTGTTTTACCTCAGGTTTACCCTCTGTTGTGGCTAAATCTAATTTAACCATAGGCACTCCTTCGGATACGCTGTCTTCTAGTTTTACTAGTATCTCTTTAATAATACCATCTTTAGGAGCAGGAACTTCCATTGAGGCTTTATCTGACTCTAATACAATAATAGACTCATCTTTTTTTATGCTGTCTCCTAACTTTACACAAACCTCTATAACTGTAGCGGAATCACCGCCTATATCAGGAACCTTTATAATTTCTTCAGGCATTGTTAGTTACCATTTGTTAAAAAATAAATATTAATTTAAGCTGTTTTTTTACACCCACAGTATTCTAAGAGTAAAGAGGGTTAAGTTTGTTAGAATCAATCTTGTACTTTTTCATTGCCTTAGTTACAACATCTTTAGAAACAGCTCCATCTTTGTATAAAGCATAGATTGCAGTTGTGGCTATATAGTATCGATCTACTTCAAAAAAGCTTCGTAGTTTATCTCTGGTATCAGAGCGACCAAAGCCGTCTGTGCCTAAGGTTACAAAAGTAGACTTAATAAAACTTCTAATTTGATCTGTATATGCATGCATATAGTCAGTAGCTGCAACTACTGGACTATCATGATTCTCTAAGCATTTTTCTAGCCAGCACTGTTTAGGTTTTTTGGTATGATTCAACCTGTTATATCGCTGTACATCTCTGCCTTCACGTGCTAATTCATTAATACTAGTAGCACTCCAAACATTAGCATGGATGTTAAATTCTAGTAATAACTGTGCTGCCTTTCGAACTTCTTCTAATATGGTTCCTGAACCTAGTAATTGAACAGTTAAAGATTTTTGTTTAGCTTTTTTGGTATTATTCTCTAACAGATACAAACCTCTAATAATACCCTCTATAGCTTGTTTGTCTTCTGGAATAGCTGGGTGATAATAGTTTTCATTGGTTACGGTAATATAATACCAAACATTGTCGTTATCTTTGAACATACGCTTTAAACCGTGCTGAATAATCACAGCAAGTTCATAGCCATAGGTTGGGTCGTAACTAATACAGTTAGGAATAGTTGATGCTAATACATGACTATGGCCATCTTGATGCTGTAGACCTTCGCCATTTAGTGTTGTTCTGCCAGAAGTAGCCCCTATTAAGAAACCTTTAGCTTGAATATCTCCAGAAGCCCAAGCTAAATCGCCAGTTCTCTGAAACCCAAACATAGAATAAAAAGCATAAAAAGGAATCATTGGAATATTACAACTACTATAGGCAGTAGCAGCAGCTATCCATAAGGCATGGGCGCCACCTTCGTTAATTCCTACTTCTAAAATTTGTCCGTTAACTGCTTCTTTGTAATACATTATTTGTTCAGAATCTACTGGCTCATACTTTTGTCCAACTGAAGAATAAATGCCAAATTGACGGAACATACCTTCCATACCAAAAGTTCGTGCTTCATCTGGAACAATAGGAACTACATGCTTACCAATATTTTTATCTTTACACAGAGAAACTAAAATACGAACGTATGCCATCGTGGTAGATATTTCTCTATCTTGTGAACCTTTTAGCAAAGCAGAAAAAGCCGATAGCTCGGGAATTTCTAATTTTACGTCTGCTTCCATTCTCCGATTAGGAATACTACCACCTAATTGCGTACGATGGTTAAGCAAGTATTGCATTTCTTTTGAGTCAGCTTTAGGCTTATAAAATGGTAGTTTTTCTAATTGCTTATCGGTTACCGGAATATTAAAAAAATCACGAAAATATTTTAAATCTTCCGGAGATAATTTCTTTACATTATGAGCTATATTTGCTGATTCACCTTTAGCTCCAGTGCCATAACCTTTAACTGTTTTAACTAAAATAACTGTTGGTTGGTTGGTTTGCCCTGTAGCATTTTTATATGCGGCATATATTTTTTTAGGATCGTGTCCGCCGCGTCTTAATTTGCCAAGTTCTTCATCGGATAAATGCTCTACTAGCTTACTAACTTCTGGGTTTCTGCCGAAAAGATTTTCTCTAATCCAGGCACCACCTTTAGCTTTACAGTTTTGGTAATCGCCATCTATAGCTTCATCTAATATTTGTTGTAACAGCCCTTGTTTATCTTTTTCTAAAATATCATCCCACTCACTACCCCAAACTACTTTCAAGACATTCCATTTAGCCCCGACAAACATAGCTTCTAGCTCTTGAATTATTTTGGCGTTGCCTCTAACAGGACCGTCTAATCTTTGTAAATTACAATTAATTACAAAAATTAAATTGTTTAAATTTTCTCTACCAGCAACAGAAATGGCTCCTAATGACTCTGGTTCATCCATTTCTCCATCGCCTAAAAATGCCCACACTTTTTGTTCTTTGTAATTAATTAAGCCACGGTTTATTAAGTATTTAATGAAAAAGGCTTGATAAATTGCCATTAAAGGCCCAAGTCCCATAGATACAGTTGGAAACTCCCAAAAATCGTTCATTAAATACGGGTGTGGATATGAAGATATACCGTTTTGATCTACTTCACGTCTAAAGTTTTCTAATTGTTGTTCAGAAATTCTTCCTTCTAGAAAAGCACGTGAATATATTCCTGGAGATGCATGTCCTTGAAAATAAACTAAATCGCTAAGCTGCTTACTTTTAGCTGCACGAAAAAAATGATTAAAGCCAACTTCATATAAAGTAGCACTGGAAGCAAAAGTTGAAATATGCCCCCCTAAGCTAGAATCTGCTTGGTTGGCACGCATCACCATAACCAATGCATTCCAACGAATTATAGACCGTATTTTTTTCTCTAAGTCGATATCACCAGGGAATTCAGACTGTTGGTCTAATCCTATTGTATTTCTATATGCCGTATTAATTGCAGCCGGAGTACTTACTCCCAAAGACTTAGCATACTTATATAGTGTATCTAAAATAAAATTAGCTCTATCCTTGCCTTCATTTTCTACAACAGATTCTAAAGATTCTAACCATTCATTAGTTTCTGTTGGATCAATATCATACATCGTCTAATGCTCCTAAGTATTATTATAGTGGCTTTAATATACAATAAGATTACCAATTGATGCGATAATTGAAAAATATCAATCTTGCATCATACATAATATCATGTATGAATAAAAAAACCTGTGTCAGTTAACTATCTGTTTTTTCTTCATGCTGTATCCAACAGCACAACAACATTAAAAATGTATCTGCAATATAGCAATATCTTTGTTTTCTCTTGCTAATTATAGTTTGTAAATAATATCCTTTTCTATAAACAAAATAGTCTAGATGATTTTTAGGTTTATTATAACAAATTAATTAATCATATTGAAGATATGCGTTATAATCAAACACAATATTTTTATTAACATTGAAATGCTTGTTGATTGTGCTTGTTTATCAACCCTAAAAATATAATAGTTTATTTTCTAAATAAGCTCTGATAGACCTCGTGTATAGTCAAATATTTCTAAGGGATATAACGGATTTTTTAATATATCCAAGATACGTCCTTTACGTGCGTGGTAAAACAATAAAAAATAGTTGCAAAAACCAGATAAAAAGTATATAATGACTAGCTTATATTGGATGTAAACTTTAATGAGGATGTAAAAAATGCCAGTTGTTTATATGTTACCTTCGGCGGGAGAGTTAAAAATACGCGATATTTTAATAAATCAAAGGCAAAATGATGTGGGGCAAGCGGTTAAAGCCAAAAAAAAAGTAGATGAATTACGAAAAAAAATACGGGAATATGGAGATACACCTAGTTTTATTAGAAATCTAGATTTTCAGCGTATAGATATGTTGCAAAAGCAAGTACAAGGTAAATCTACAAGGTTAAAGAGAGCAAAAAGAGATGTTCTTAATGCAAGAATCACTAGCTTAAAACTTGGGAATTCACTTAAAAAAGCTAGAAAAATGCGGCAAATTGCGTTTAATATAAGAAATAATGTACGCTCATTTAAAGAAGATACAGAGTTCAGTTGCAAGAGGGTAAAGTTTATATACAACAATAATGCTTTTATGCAATTAAGAAAACAAGATACAGAAAAAACATTGGAAATAGCAAACCAAAATTTACGAACAGCTTGTGAAAAATGTAATAGGACACGAGAATACTTACAAGAATATAATAAAATATTTTTAGCGGTTTAAGCCAATAATATTTAAAAGGTAGTGTTCACAAATATACAGGTGGCAGATGAAAATGCGTCTTTTCAGCAAGTGATTTTTGGCTTATAACTTCTTAATTGTAGTAGCTCAAACCTGACCTGACAGTAACCTTAAAAATTAGAAGTCT